>QKHZ01000103.1 GCA_003249795.1 bacterium
ACGATACTCATCACATAATCGCGGCGGTCAGTAATCAGCAGCGACGGATTGTCCTCATCCATACTGATCTCGCCCAAGAGCGACAGCTTGTGCTTGACCAGCGTGTTCGCGTGCGATGCAGACACATAGCGCAACGGATACAGGATCGTCACATACGACTCCGACGACAACTTCGCAAGATTGGCGATCATCGGGTCCAGCGACTCAGGCGAAAGCTCCTGCCCGGGTTCGTCCTTTCCAATCACTTTTCCCGTCGGCACATCGACATCAGTGATGTCAACCACGTCCGTCACCTTGACCTCTTCGCCTTTGGTGTCTTTCTTCTTGATCACCGCGAATTTCAGAATCAGCGTATCGGCAACACTGCGGTCAAACGACAGGAACTGGTAGAAGACAAACGAATTGACTTCGAGCGATATCTCGGCGGACTTGATGTCGCGGCCTTCGTCGGTATACAGGATATCGGGGTTAAGGTGGCTGCCGCGATAGTCGCTCAGCTTCATGCCGTTGATAAAATCAACCGGAATTTTCGGTGAGAACTTCGACTCATAAAAGCCGATCGAGTCGAGAATAATATTGAAACGGTTTCCAGAGCCGAAAACGACGATCCGCTCTTCATCAAACTGCGAGAGCACTTCGCCGCTTTCACTTTGGTTCGTATCCTTGTGTGCAGGCTGAAGCCACAACTCGAAAATCGCCTTGGTCGGCGACTCCTTGTCCTGCGTAATCTCGAATTTCGTGATTTTACCCGCGTATTTTTCGCTGGTGTGCGCAACGAATGATCCGCTCAAAACAAGCAGAAAGACAAAAGTGCATTTCAGCAGGTATTGCGTCCGCAAACGACCCCCTTTAACAAATCAAATCAACGCAGCGCAAAGAACCAACGGGTAATGTCGTCATTGCGGTTGAAGGTATAACTCTCGACCATCTGCTCATGCGGTTGGAAGTACAGCGACTTGTTTGACGAGTCGACCAACCGGTTGTTCTTGTCATAGCCAAACGCAAACAGGCGGCGGCGGATTCCGCTTTCGCCGAAGTTCTGCATCAGCAGTTGAATATAGATCTTTGAATCGGTAAAGCGCTTGCCGATCACCTTGAGGTTGACGTCGGAACTACCGCTCTGCTCCATATCCGCCAGCGGGTTCTGCTTGCCCATCACTACCGGATCAGGCACCGTCACAACAAATGGTGTTTCGTAGAAGTTGCGGTCGACAATATTTTCCGACAGCTTCTGGTTTTCATCATTAGCTGCGTTTGCATACGAAATCGACGACTCCACCCGTTCTGTCAGCGGCGCCGTCGGCGCAACAGCAGCAGACGAGGCAGCAGATGACGATTCCGGTTGCGAAGCACATCCGGCAACAAACACAAACGAACACATAGCGCTCAGGCTAAGCAATTGGGTGAAACGAATCAATGTTTTCCCTGACTGCATCAAGATACACCTCCTACTTCGGTAAACACAAAACAAGCCCCCTGATCTGTGTTGGGGAAACTATACACCATGATCGGCATCAAATCAAATCCGACACACTGTATATTTCAAATACATATTCTCCCTGACGGCATATATTCCGAACATATTCAAACATAGTGAATTTGTTGTAAAATGCGTTTTATTCAATCTTAAAGGTTCGATTTCATAACCAACAACCGTTGCAATGGTTATGACATCCATTTTGCCCATTGGTTGACGATCCCTCCCAGGCAAGCCGACATGGCAACCGGTTCGGTTTATATTCTCTCAACAAATAAAAAAAATTACGATTTCTCCACGCATCCACAGATTTTCCATAAAAACCGCCAGCGCACTATACATATTCTGCAAAACACACCCATTCGAATTTTCGAGGCTATCAATATCAAAAAAGATCAAATTTTTCGAAATCAGACCGCATTATTCACGCACATTCCCGCCGCCCGAGAAAACGATCCCGTCCGATTCCTGCCTGCGCGACACATTCATCAAACGGTCTTCATACATAAAGGAAAAGCAGCGGCAAACCAAACGGCCTGCCACTGCTTTCGTATATCAGATCGCCTTCCTCCCCCCGGAAGAAGCCTCCTCAGCCAATAAATTGGTGGAGTGTTTGTTCCTGCATCTCGCAAATGACTTCGCTTGCAAGATTTGCCTCGCGTAGCGCGCTTTCCGTGCTGGCCAGATTCTTCAGCACCACTTCGAGCGAGTTGATATTTGTCTGCAGCATATTGACCTGGAACTCATCAAGCCGGTCACGCAGATCAGAGATATCATCAATGGCCTGACTGATCACCTGCAGTGCGGTAACCGGATCTTTTGCCAGACTTGCCTTTCCTCCGCCTAGAACATCCTGCAGCGTATAGGACTTTCCGTCCACCGTAACCTTACCGAGACTGGCTGCGGCCATCGACGGAAGACCGTAGACTGCACACGCCTGATCATCACGCTCGGTTGCGTATTGTTCCGTCAAAGCGCCTTCGGTGTTGGCGACGTTCAGAGTGAATGCGCGCAGGTTGCGCAGGATTTCATTCATTTCGACCAAAGCGCTTTCTGTAAGTCCGACAACGCTGTTTGTCCGGCAGTTGTGACTGGTGACAGGTTCAAGCTCATTGATCTGGCAAATCATCTTCTCGGTGCTGGCAAGTCCCGACGGCGCGTCGGCGACAAGCGTCACCTTGTACCCGGATGACAGCTTTTGCATGCTTTTACTGACCATGCGGTTGGTTGAGAACAGATTGTTGTTTGTGTGAATTTCCGCGACGTTGTAGTTCAGAATAAGACTCATTTTTTCATCCTCCGTAATGTCTGTTGAGTCGCACACTGCCAGAATACTACCGGCTACCTTGTGCCCAGAACAGTGCTCAATCCTCCGTGAGCGCCCTTTGCATCTTTTCCAGACGGGCTTTGTTCGCAGCATCAGTCCCCCTACCGGACCTTGCAACTGAAACTCCCCAACGAACGTTTAAAAATCATTTCCTTCCAGTGGAAACTTTTTCTTTTGCCACCCTCACATTCAGGCGGCACGCCCTGACTATTCCAATGCCTGTGCCAGAGAAAAACAAAAACCAACAAAAACGTAACAAGAAAAAACGCAACCCTTTAAACAAAAAGGAATTAAAATTTATAAAATTCAACAGAACCGACCATACTCACATCTGAAAACACGCCGGAAAGATCTGCCTGTCTGCGTTTTCTTCCGGAAAAATATTCCGCAGCAGCCTGTTTTCAGAGGCTCAGCAGCGCCCTGTCCCGACCGGATTTTCACCGTAATTTCCGGACAAGGATTTCTGGTATAAATTGACGATATCACCGCCAACCGGAAGGCCATATTTTTCCCCTTGACCCAACCCCGAAATCCGCTTAGATTCGCCCTTGCCGTCAGGAACTCCGCCTGCGGCTTTTCTTATCTATTTGGAGGAACTACGTGAAGTCATTCACACCGGAAGGTGATGCAGGCTACTTTCTTAACCGCGGCGAATACCTTCAGGCCGAGGGCTTGGAGGCGCAGGCGCTTGAGGCATTCAACCAGGCTGTCCGGATGGCCCCGCGCGACGCGGAGACCTATCTCTCGCGCTCGGAATGCCACCGCCGCAGCGGCCGGATGAAAGAAGCCATTGCAGACCTGAAAGAGGCAATGGCGCTTGAGCCGCGCAACCCCGAACCATTCGTGCTGATGGCGCAGAGCCTCGCCGAAAGCAACAATCTCAGCCAATCGCTGACCTTACTCGACCATGCCGTCGAGCTCGATCCGACATGGAGCCGGACGTACCTGATCCGCGGCGATATCCAGCTGCGTCAGGGAGAAACGGCTGAAGCGATCGAAAGCTACCGCCGCGCGCAGGAGCTGAACCCCGAAGACATCGAGATCCTGATGACGCTTGCGGACACATTGACCGACAACCAGATGCATGCAGACGGCCTCACCCTGCTTGAGCGTGCCGTCAAGATCAGCCCCAATTACGGGCCGATCTACCTCTCCCGCGCCGAGATCTACAACGATATGGGAGACATGAATAAAGCGCTGAAAGACTATCACCGCGCCGTGACGCTGCTGCCGAATCAGGTCAGCCCGCGGATCGGACGCGCCGGAATCCTGTCGAAACTGGGTCGTCCCGAGGAAGCGCTCAAGGACTACCGCTGGTGTGTCAAGCGGGCACCGCAGGACGGCGAATCGTGGTTCGGCCTTGGCGACTGCTACTGGCACACGGGGCAGACCCGCAATGCGCTTTCGGCTTATAATAAAGCGTGCCTGAACGGGATCGACGACGCCAACCTCTTTGCCAACCGCGCCGATGCGCTGGCGGCAATCGGTAACCGCGCCGATGCCCTGCTTGACTATTCACGCGCAATCGAGCACACACCGGACAACGCCGGTTTCTATCTGGGACGCGGCGAGCTGTACCTGCAGGCAGGAAAACTGGAACAGGCTTACGAAGACCTGACCCGTGCGATTGCACTGGACAAAGAGCTGGGCGAAGCATTCAATGCGCGCGCGGACGTGCTGATGCGTCAGGGCAATCTGCGCGAAGCGCTCTCCGACTTCATGGCCGCGTCAAAGCTGATGCCGTCTGACGTCAACACGACGATCCAGATGGTGCAGGTTCTGGCGAGTCTGGAAGGCACAGAAGCGGCGCTGAAAAAACTGGACGCGGAGATCGCACGGCACAAGACCAACGTCGACCTGCTCCTGGCACGCGGCGACCTGCTGGCAGAAAGCGGCCGTCACGAAGAGGCCGAGGCGATTTTCCGCGCGGCAAAGGAACTGGCGCCGGACGATCAGGAGCCGATTTTCCGGATTGCGGAGCTGTACCAGTCACGCGGACTGTTTGAGGACGCGGCCGACTACATGACACAGGCCATCGACCTGATGCCGACGAATCCGCTGGCGTATCTGATGCGTGCGGAGCTGCTGGTTCAGTTGGGACGGGAAGCAGAAGCGCAGCGCGACCGGATCACCGCCCGCTACCTCCGCCGCCAGCGCATGCAATAACCGATACCAAGCGATATTCAGGTTGTTACTTCGACTAGCGTCACCTTTTTCTCGTCAACGACGTGAATTATGGCAGAAATGCTTGTATCTTTATAATTCGCGAGTTCGAAGGTCCAGCCCCAGTCACCTTTGGTTTCTGCGTCTGGCTCAATCTGATCGAATGGCTTGTCCTTCGTTCCGTAAACCGCTCTAACAACGATATAATCGTCAAGCGGCACTGTACTCAAGATTTTGTGTTTGGCAGCATGCTCTTTCTTCAACTGTTCGCGCGCCAGTTCAAGCGCCTTTTCGAACGTAATCACAGGTTTAACCACAGGACAGTATTCAGCAAATCCACCTTTGCCAAAAAGAACAAAGACGAGACCGACCAACAGCGCTATCAAAACCATTCTAAATGAAAAAAGCTTTTGCATTTGCGCCTCCTGTATGCGGACGTCATTGACACAGCGCTACGCACAAACACTGCGTTGTAGTTTAAAAGAGCGCATAATCTGCAACCCGAATTGCCTATGCTCCGGTGAAGACAAACGGTCAGTCGAGATAGGGTTGGTCGCGGCCGGTGGTGTCGACAGAAGTAGCTTGCTTGCTCTTCCAAGCCACATTCACCCGAAAACCACCCCACTGTTCATACGTGCGCGTTTCCAGATGACAGAACCCCGCCTCCCGCACAAGCTGCGCCCAGTGCGACCATGTCCAGTACGCCGGATGGCGCACCACCGTGCTCTCAACTTGCGCCTTCTCGGGGGTATTGATCACATACAAAACAGTCTCGTCCATGAAGTCGGCCGCCAGCGTCCGCTGCACGACCTTCACGCACAGCGTCGCCCCGTCCTTGTAGCGCCAGACCGCGTCCTGCCCTTCGCCCTGCTCTTTCTGCTGTGTTTTAACAATGTCTTCAGGATCGTTTTGCCCTGCGCCGACAAACATGAAAAATCCGCCGGGATTGAGCATCTGGAAAATCGCTTTCAGCCTCCGCTGCAGCTCCGCCCACTCCGCGACCTGCCCGAGCGTCTCGTACAGAACCGCGTCCACCGCGTGCGGCGCCGTTTGCTTGAGCGCGTGCCACGGAGCGTTGAAAAACGTCACCGGACTTTGCGAAAGCCCCGCGATTTTCGTGGCGTAGCCTGCCGCCTCTTTCGAGCTATCCATCCCGATCGGATTCAGCCCCATCTCACCGAGGCAGATCGTATCCGTGCCAAGCCCGCAGCCTGCATGCAGGACATTGTTCACATTGATCAGTTTGCACAGGTCGGTAAACGCCAAAAGAAGCGGCTTCTGCTTGCCCTTGCCGCGAAAGTCCGCGAGCCACTCAGACCGGCGGTTCCACTCCCAGCGATGAATCAGATCCCAGTCCGTTACCGGTGCCTGCTCTGCCATGCCCTTCCCTTCCCTTATCAATCCCGATCGATTTCATTCATGGTCATAGATGAATTTCTCGACAAATTCCAGATAGCCCCGATCATCATTCGACAGGTATGCCTCTTTCGGCAGCGTTGTCGAATTCAACGCAACGAAACCTATTTCCCCGTTTTTCGGCGCTTTCAGTTCTTTATTCTGGCTGACGTCCTTAATCGCGCCGTACGATTGCGCTGAAACCAGATACTGCTCGTCCGTCGGATCATCAAGCCAGAACTTCTCTTTCCGAAAATCGGTACAAAATTCATCAGCTACGAACCTCCCTTTTTTTCGCGACAGTTCCGAATGTGCCTCCGGTTTCACACATCGCCAAAAATACGTCGTCTTGATGTGATAAAAATAATCGGTGTAACCAATCAGCACGCCATCATTACGTTCGACAACCCCGAACTTCGTTATCGTAATCTGCTTTGACAACTCAAAGTCCCGGACATATTTTTCCCGTTGATCAATCGAAGCTGCTTCTGCAGTGTTACCCGTCGCGGCCGGTTTCGCCTCGGTCATACCCGCGGCGTCCTGAGCATAGCAAAGTGCAATCGTGCAAATCGCCACAAACAAAACCACAGAAAATATTTTTATCGCATGAACATGGAATACTCGCATCGCGATATCTCCTTATAAAAAAGAGTTCGAGGGCGTTCTCCAGAGAATACGATACTTCGATCAGCGACACCGATTACGGATGCGCGCCGGGTTGGTCAAGCCCCATCGTCTCGGGCAAGCCGAACATCACGTTGACATTCTGGATGGCGCTGCCTGCCTGCCCTTTGACCAGATTGTCGATATGGCTGATCACGCGGAACGTGCCCGTGCGCTCGTCACACGCAATCGTCAGCATCGCTCGGTTACTGCCGCGTACCATTCCGGTCGAGGCCGCTTCCTTGAAATCCTTCACCAGAATAAACGGCTCGCCCTTGTAAAACTCGCGGTATCCGGCCAGCACCTTCGTCTGCGTCATCCCCGCAGGCAGACGCCCGTACAGGCAGCTCATGATCCCGCGCGTCATCGGAACGACCTGCGGGGTAAACGTGACGCGCACGTCACTGCCCGAAAGCGCCGACAACTCCCGCTCGATCTCCATCACATGCTGGTGGCCGGTCAGGCGGTAGGCGTTGGCGTCGTCATAACGTTCCGGATAATGGAAGCCCGCAGACGGTTTTTTGCCCGCCCCGCTGATGCCGGTCTTGCAGTCGCAGACCACACCCACCGGCTCTACCAGCCCCATTTTGAACGCCGGCGCAAGTCCGACCGTGCAGCTCATGGCAAAGCAGCCGGGGTTACCGACAACCGTTGCCTTTGCGATTTCAGCGCGGTGCAGTTCTGTCAGTCCATACACACTTTCAGTCAGCAGCTCCGGCGCCTTGTGAACCGGATCTTTCCCGATGCGGGTTGCATATTCATGATACAGGTCGGTCGTGTTAAACCGGTAATCTCCCGAATAGTCGAGTACGCGGCGGCCTGCAGCCACCTCACGCGGCGCACCGGCTTGTCCCACACCATCCGGTGTCGAGAAGACGACGACATCGGCATCGGCACCGAGAGCTTCGTCCGAATCCGGCGCGTAGATCGGCATATCGCAGAAGCCCTGCATATAGGGCCAGACCTGCGGCAGAGTCTTGCCCGCACCTTCTACCGCGACAAGGCATGCGAGTTCAATTTCAGGATGTCGCAATGCGGTTTCGACAAATCCAAGGCCACCGTAACCGGTTGCACCGACAAGTTTCACTTTGACCATCGTTTCAATCCTTCTCTTTGAATTATTCTTCAACGATTCTTCTATTCTTCATCAATGATTTCGATTTCAGCCGTATGGCTGGCGCGGCTGATTTTTAACCGCTGACGGGTCGATGCAGTGCGTGCGCCTGCGGCAGCCTTGTGCGCTTCATGCTTGGCCGTTTCAAACTTCAGGCGCGGCGCGTCGCCGTACATTTCTTCCAGTTGATAATAGTCGCGTGTCTCGGCGTCAAAGAGGTGAACCAGAAAATCGCCGCAGTCAAGCAGTACCCACGCTCCGGAATCCGTTCCGGTACGCGAAAGCACCTTGACCCCGCGCTCGTACAATACACTCTCAATCGCCTTGACCATCCCCTTCATCTGCGGAAGGCTTGAGGCGGTGGCGATCACAAGAGCATCGGCATACGCACAAAGCCCGCGGACATCCAGCACAAGAATATCGGTCGCGCGCCGCTCATCACAGACCGTCGCGGCCGTTTTGGCGTTGGCCTGGATCATCTCCTCGATTTTTTTCATCGAGGGCTTTTTGCCCGCAGTCTTTTTCGTTGTCTTTTTTGCCACCTTTTTGGCACCCGACTTTGGAGCTGTTTTTGAAGCCGGTTTCTTTGCAGCCTTTTTGGTCGTCTTTGTCTCACCCGAACGGGATGATTTTGCCGGATTCTTGCCTGGAGTCATTCGCAAACTTTCCATTCCTGTTTACCCACTGTTTCAACATAAGATAACAACGTCACCACACACGGCAACATTGCCATAGACTATTTTCCGAGTATACGCATAACCGGTCACCGATTACATGGCAAAACACAATAAAAATCAAGCCCTTTGCCGCTAACGCTATCCCCGAACCGCCCGTTTTGCCGGATTTTATTGCACGATTTTCAACGGAATTGGTTGAAGTCACAGGCTGGCAATGGCCGATAAGGTCGAAAAGGCTTTTATCGGTGAAGAAGTGTGTTGCCGAAAAAGACAATGGTAAACCACCGAAAAGACAGGCATATTGTTGCCGGGAGAAGGATCATGAAAAGCGCAAAAGAACTCGTAACCCAATATCGCGCAAGGGGCTATAACACAGAACGTCTGAGGGCGCTTGCAGATGGACGGCCTGAACCCATGCGCAGCGAGATTCTTGCGATACTTGACGCGGAGGCAGATGTTATGGGACTTGCGTCGATGGACGGTCACGCCTTGGCTGCTGCACGCGAAGGTCTTGCCCTTCTGGGGCAGATGATCGAGCAGGACAACCGCACGCCGGTCGAGACCGCTGCCGAATACTCTAACGAGTCCTCGTCAGAGATGTCTGCCGATTCGGGCAATACGCAGGATCAGGCTGAAGAACTCGCCCTTACTCAGGCAGAATCGCACGTGCCTGCGGTTGATGAAATTCCGGACATGCCGCAAGCAGGCGATCCGGCCTCAACCCTTTTTGATATGGAATCGAAGATTCTTGACATCGTCGACGGAGAAACAGAAATTCTCCTGATCGAGCAGGACAGCGAAATCCCGTCCCGCCCGTCATCAGGGATGTATCAGGCGGTGCCCGAACTTGAGCCGCAAGCGGAGACCGTTCCGATCGTCCGCCAGATCATTGCTGAAAACAAACCTGTTGCCGAAGTTAAACCGGAAGAAGTACAAGGCTCGCTTGACCTGACAACAGAGGACAAAGCAGAAGAAAACGCCGAGGAAAAAACAAACAGCTTGCCGGACCTGATCCCGCTCTATTCGTTGAGCCTGACCTCGGAAGAATATAATGAACTGTTTGAAGGGCTGGAACCGACCCCGAGCGAAATCATCGACCTCTCCGAAGGCGGCAAAGTATGCGGCGAGCACTGGCCGACAGCAGCAGAACTTCCCGCGGATGACGAAGCGATGGAAGACGTGTTCCTGCCGCATGGCGAAGAAAAATACCGTGAAGTCATCGCAGGCAACACGAGCGTATCCAAAGGCGAAAAGCATCTTGAACGCTCCCTGCAGATAATCGAGCTAGCCGGGCTCATGAACGAGCTGCAGACAATTGAAGAAACGGACAAATCGAAACTCGGCGGTTTTGACAGTGTCGAAATGGTCATGGACGATGAGGACGAACCGGTCGTTACGAAAATCGAAACCGAAGCCGTTGCCAAAGAGACAGACGAAACCGACACGCCAGTCGCGGAAGAACAAAGCAATGTCATCGCGTTCCAGACGCCTGATTATGAAGAAGAAACCGCGGATCTGCATCTGGTCAGTAACGAAGAGTCGGCCATTCTGCAATTTCCCGATCCAGTTACTGAAGCCTATGACACTATCCGCGCGGCATTCACCTATACCGGCATGGATGATGACGGCATCAGCGAAAGCGAGATGAATGCGATCATGGCCTCGCATGAAGCGGAGCTTGCGCGTGAACGTGAAATCTCACAGGAAGCCCGCCGGATGTATATCGAACTTGAAGCGGAACTTACCGGCCTGCGCCGCTGGGTTGCCGAAGTCGAAGACGCAATGAAGTTGCACAACGTCGAGTCGGCTGAGCTGTCCAAGGCGCTTGCTGAACGCAACGAAACGCTGAAGATTCAGGCCACGGAGATCGAAACCCTGCGTGCGCGCATGAGCACAGACGCCAGTGCGTGGAACGAAGCGGACGAATGGCGTGGGCGTTATGAAGAGGCGATGCGCTCACTTCATGCGGCTAACGACGAAATCGCGGAGCTTGAGCGCGAATACAATATCCTGCGCACGGAAAAGGTTCCGAACCTGATGCAGGATAAAGAAGATCTGGTCATGCTGCTGGAAGAACAGTCCGGCACGGAGATCGGCCTGCGCCACGATCTGGCTTCCTCACGCATTCGCAGCCGCATGGGATATGCAGCGGCAACCGCAGCGTGTTTTCTCGCCGTGCTACTTCCGGCCGTTCACTGGGCCAACCGTTCGGCAGAAGTCGACAACCTGCACCAGCGTGAAGAGTCGCTGGTTGCTCAAGTTCAGCAGAGTCGGCGCCTGCTCAGCACCAAAGAAACGGAAGTGTCGGCAATGGCCGCAACCTGGCAGAAGCGCCTGAGCGATCAGGAGCAGGCCTACCGCACAGAGCGCGCCGCATGGCAAAACAGAAACGACGAACTGGCAGCCCTGTGCAAGGCACGCGGCGATGAACTCGACCGCGTCCAGACAAGCAACACTGTTGCCACTGCGGCCTCGGCAACGGTTACCGATCAGGCTACCGCACAAACAGCGTCACTGCCACGCAATGAAGTCCGCGGCGTGACAGAGTGGCTCAACCGCAACAACCAGCGCACTGCAGTCGTCACAGAAGCCGAAACGACAACCACCGCGGCAGTCTCAAACAGGATGCGCACGACAACGGTTCTCAAGGGCGAAGGCCTCTCGCACGTTCTGTGGCGCGAATGCGGCGGCAGTGACGCGGCGCTGATCAAGCTCGTGGCCAAGCTCAACAACCTCAAGCTCAACCGCCGCGGCGACCCGATCATCTATCCGGACCAGGAACTGATCCTTCCGCCGAAAAACGCATCGGTCGCTTCCGCCCGGTAACAATAGCTCCCGCAACAATCAACCAAACTCCCCTGCAGAAATCGCGGGGGAGTTTTTTACACATTCTGAACACAACCGGCTCGCCGATCATCCGCAAACACGAATTCCCTAGCATTTCAGATAAGCCGACGCGGGTCCGACCGGGGCAAGCGCGACCATCACATAATTATTGGTTGCAGTATCCTTATGCTTTTCTGCAAACGTCCACATGCGGGCGCACAATGACGAGACGATCTCTCTGCATGCCGGATCATCAATCCGGTTGACCGTCTCGTCAGGATCGTCTATCAAGTTGTACAGCTCGTCATAATCAAAGCCGTTATACACATACTTCCACTCTTTTGTCATCACCGACCGTTGAATCCCGTACAGCTCATTTCCATTCGACTGCGTAAAAATAGCGGCGCGCCAACCGTCTGACTTGCGGTCTTTCAAAAACGGCATCAGACTTCGCCCGCTGAAAGCCTGCGACTCGGTACGCGGCGCTGCACCAGCTGCCTCCAGAAACGTGGGCGCAAAGTCCGCAAGCGACACAAACGAATTCTCCGTCCTTCCCGGATTCTTGATCCCCTCCGGCCAACGGACAATCGCAGGAACATGATACCCCGAACGGAAACACGGCAACCCCTTGCACCACAGCCCGTGGTCGGCCATATAGTCACCGTGGTCAGAAGTGTAGACAACAATCGTATTCTCCGCCTGCCCCGTTTTTTCAAGCGCATCCATCAGTTTTCCGAACAGCCAGTCCTGATATGTGCAGAACGCGCGGTAATGCCGGATCGCTTCGCGGTGTTCATGCTCCGTGAGCTGATCGAACCGTCCGCGTGTACGGCGGTAGAGCGCGGGCTTGTCTTCCATCTTGTCGCCGAAGCTGACAGGCAACTCAATATCCTCAAGACGATACAGATCAAGAAATTCCTGCGGAACAAAATACGGGTCATGCGGCCCGAGCGTTCCGCAATAAAGACACCACGGTTTCCCGCTTGCGCCCGCCCTATCCAGGTCCTGAAGTGACGATTCAACAACGTCATGGTCGTTGAACGGATTCTCATTCACACCATAATGCGTATATGTGCCGTACCCAGGACGCACAATCTGCGCCTCTTCACGAGCCGCGGCCGCATTCTGCTCGTCCGCCGTGACTGCAGTACGATACCTTTTCCAGACATCTTCAGCACTGGCGCGTTCACCTGGCCCAGCAGTGATAAATCCTTCCTTCCACCCGTAATCGGCGGGCCCTGTGCGGTTACAGACATGCCATTTGCCGCTGAAATACAACTCGTAACCGGCCTCGTTCAAATCCTGACTCCACAGCCGCACGCCTTCGTTCAACCCCTTGGACAATGTATTGGCAACCCCGACGTTATTCCATACGCCGTGCTCTGTAGGGTACAATCCGGTCTGGAATGTCGCGCGTGACGGACAGCAGTGCGGCGAGGGGCAAAACGTTTGCTCAAACGTCACGCCCTGACGGCGCAGTTTGTCCAGATTCGGCGTCAGCGTCGGATCATCCGGCAAAACCGTCGAACCCCGCTGCTGGTCTGTCATGAAGATCAGGATATTTGGCTTTGTCATTTTCTATGTCCTTTTTATTGTTCCTGATTAAATTATGTGCTATTATTTAAGAGAATAAATGTCATAAATCTGGATTTTTATGTTAGAAAACGATCGATTGACACAACAGCATGCGGGTACGATCTTTACCGCCAACATCCGGATCAGCGGCAAGCAGCATTCGCTGAGCGCCGGAATCCTGTCATTTGACCATGTCCGGATTCAGAAGCTGAGAAGCCGCGAAAATCGCTATCGCTGGTTGTATGTACTGCAGGGAGACGGAAAAGCAATCGACGATGAAATAGGGCATGAGTATGAGCTCGCTGCCGGTGCGCTTTTTTACCGCGCTGCCGACTGCCTTCACTCAGTGATCCGAAATCCGGAGAAGCCGTGGCTTGAGTTTTTCATCTCAGTGCCGCGCGAGGTGTTCACGCTCTGGTGCGACATGGGTGCCCTTAATCCGAATGCCCGCTACCAGATTCCAGCAAACCGTGCCGATGTGCACAAGCAGATTCGCGCACTACTGCAGACGCTTCAGATGAACGCTTCGAATAATCCTGCTGCCGTCCACGCGGCGTTTTTCAATCTCTTTTCCGCAGTTAACTCCGTCAACAATCAGGACACACGCAACCAGACACCACAGGAAAAGCTGTCACAAATAATCATGCAACAACTTAAAGAGGAACCGGAGATTCCGCTGCATGACATCGCAGCCTCTCTCGGCATCACGCCGGATTACCTGTGCCGGATTGTACGGAAAAATTTCGAACTGACGCCAGTGCAGTACCGCATCCGCCGACGGCTTGAAAAAGCCAAAACTCTTTTAAGAGAAACGGCATTTCCGATTGAGCAGATCGCCGAACGCCTTGGCTATGCGGACCGCTTCACCTTCAGCCGTCAATTCAGCCGCTATGAAAAAACAACACCGGCAGCATTCCGGAAACAGCAAAGCAGTTGAATACGTTCAATTCGCCAAACGGACACAACAAAACGAAATGCTGTGCAAAAAAACAATTCAGCAGGTGAATAAAAACCGGATGGCTATGAGGGAAGGATTCTGCGGCGAACCGATTCTGCAGTCGAAGGCGGATTCTGCCGCATAAACAACTGCTGGTAACTGCCGATCATATCAAGAAGACGTTTACTGCTGTCGGTATCAACACTGGAACCAAGAATTTTCATCAATTCTTCGCACGTTACATCAGCAAGAGGCTTGCCGATCAGATAATTTGTCAGCCTTTCCTTGATTTTTTCAGGAAAAAAGCCGGAAACAACATCAAACGTGGCAAAACGAATGACGCCATCGCGATCTGAGAGCTTGAAGCGTACAGCTTCTTCCATGCGGCCCCCTTCTCTGGCAACCAGATTTCTTTTTTTATAGTATACCCGACGTTTTTGTGAATGCCCAATTCACAGGACATAATTTATAAAAAATTACAGCCCGTATCAATTAAAATATTTCAAATATAATCGGATATGCTAAATTATGCCCATAATGCGACGATTTGTCGATTTGACAAGCCAGTTTGGCATCCAGACAAACTTCTCAATTATAAAAAAACAGGCCAGACACTTCACCCTAAATCGAAACAACCCGATATCCCTTTCATAAAAAAGAAGTTACAACGCACGCAATCGAACGGGAAATTTTGGCACGGTGTTTGTATTGATAAAATCGACGAAAGTGCTTGAGAAAAGCACCTCAAGAAAAGGTCAGATTAGATGAAAGGAGAAGACCATGTTCGGACGTTCATTACTACAACCACACGGAATTTGGGACGAGATGGAACAGCTCCAGAGAGGCCTGAGCCGAATCCTCAGCGACGAGCCGATGATGAGGACAGCCGGTATGCCTCCGATCAATATGTGGAGCGATGAAAAAGGCGCGACCCTCACAGCGGAACTGCCTGGAATGACCATCGAAGATCTTGAGATCTCGGTTCTCGGTAGCGCCCTCACCCTCAAAGGCGAGAGAAAACCTGACGAACACAAAGATGCTTCATGGCACCGTCGCGAACGCGGCTACGGCAAGTTCACCCGCACCTTCGAGCTACCATTCCGGATCGACGCCGAAAAAGTGGAAGCCACACTGCAGGACGGTGTCCTACGCCTGAGCCTGCCGCGCACGCAGGAAGAGTTACCGCGCCGGATCACCGTCAAGGGATCTTGAATCGGTACGGAGCGAGGACTCTTTACACGACTCGGAAAATGGCTGAAAAAACGTGCGGCTTGAACAAAGTAAAACGAGCAAAGGAGGGACAATCATGAGCACTGAAAAGAATGAGCTACAAACAACCGCAAAGAACGAAGTCCAAACCCCCGATGGCGTCGAGCGGATTGCACAGAAACGGGTTTATGTACCGAGGGTCGATATCTATGAAGAAGAGAAGGAAGTCGTCATTCTCGCGGACATGCCGGGAGTAAAAGCGGAGGACGTCGAGATCAATCTGGAAAAAGATATCCTGAGCCTGACTGGACACCTGCCAATAACAGCAGACAGCAAACCCGAATACGCCGAATACGGTGTCGGTGACTATGAGCGCCACTTTACGATCTCACGCGACATCGACCGCGAAAAGATCGGCGCGGAGATGAAAAACGGGGTGCTGACAATTACGCTGCCCAAACACCCGCAGGCAACCGCCCACACGATCCCGGTCAAAGCCAGCGCATAGCCTCCGGCAGCGTAAAGCCACAGGGCTCGCGCAATGAAGCGGAAGCGGCAACGCTTCCGCTTCATCATATCCCAGCCGCACATTCCGGATGGGGGAGCCCGATGGGGCCTCCCCTCGGGCCAGTCTCTCTGGTGATGCCCCCCCCCAAAGTCCGATGCCGCTGTTAGAATCCGGTTAGCTTTTATCTTCTTAGATCAACGAGCATTTCTACCACCTTCCATCTAGGCAAAAAAAACGAAAACACACCGCATATCCTAGAGCAAAATGCCTGGGACAAACAGGGCTTTTTCAGTTGCGTTTCAGGGCAAATCCATCATAATACCCAGCTGATCTTTGACCTGTTTGCAGCCGAAGCCGCCGCAACAGTTTGCTGTCCGCAACATGAAACCCGCAAAGGATACGCCTGCGCATGCCTCCTTTTCTGTCCTTTGAAAATATCAGCAAGTCTTTCGGATCACACAAAGCCGTTGACAATGTCAGCGTAGATGTCAGTCGCGGCGAGATATTCTCCCTGCTGGGCCCAAGCGGTTGCGGCAAAACGACGCTGCTGCGGATGTGTGCCGGATTTGAAGAACCCGACAGCGGACGCATCCTACTCGACGGCGTCGACATCACCAATATTCCGCCGCACAAGCGCAAAGTGAACACCGTCTTTCAGAACTATGCGCTTTTCCCCCACCTGAGTCTGCGTGAGAACATCGCATTCGGCCTGCGGATCGCCAAGCGGCCGGAGAAAGAAATTCAGGCGGAAGTCGACAAGATGCTGGATCTGGTACAGCTGACCGATCACGCCGACAAGTTGCCTGCTTTTATCAGCGGCGGACAGAAGCAGCGGGTCGCTATCGCCCGTGCGCTGATCAATAAACCGCAGGTGCTGTTGCTGGACGAACCGCTGGCGGCGCTCGACCTGAAGCTGCGGCAACGGATGCTGGTCGAGCTTGACGGCATCCACGACGAAGTCGGCATCACATTTCTTTATATCACCCACGATCAAGGCGAAGCGATGGGCATCAGCGACAACATCGCGGTGATGAATCAGGGGCGGATCGAGCAGATCGGAAAACCGACGGAAGTGTACGAAGCCCCGCGCAGCAGTTTTGTCGCGGCGTTTATCGGTGACACCAACTTTTTTGAAGGCACCGTCACCGAAGAAAAAGGCACGGAGTACCTGACCGTGAAGATCGACGGTTTCCCTGACGTCACCGTGTTCAATGACAAAAACGCGCACAAGGGCGATCCGGTCTACCTCAGTATCCGCCCGGAAAAGTTTTCCGTCTCTGTCGAAAAGCCTGCGGAAAACGAACACGTCAATGCCGTTGAAGGTATTGTGGAAGAAGTCATCTACATGGGTTCGCATACGCGTTACTGGATTCGCGTTCAGGACTACCGCATCTCCACCAACCGCCAGCATATCCGCTACGCGCTGGACGAGAAACCGATCCAGTGGAAAGACCGCGTGTGGCTGAGCTGGCGCACCGATGACGGTTACATGCTTGAGCGCTACGCCGCAGCCGACGAAAAGCTGCTGATCCTTCCGGAGGAGTAGCCCGCATGCCGACGATGATCCCCCGCCGCAGACGTGAAGAGTGGCTTCTGACCCTTCCCACGTTTTTCTGGCTGACGCTTTTCTTCATCATCCCGACAGTGATCGTGCTGGCGATTGCGTTCAAGCCAGCGGCGCCCCACGGCGGATTTGGCGAGGGCTGGACGCTGCGGACGCTGATGGAGCTGGGAAACCCGAACTATCCGGCCATCGTCTTTCGGACATTATGGATCAGTGCGGTTGCAACAGCGCTGTGTATTCTGATCGCGCTGCCGGTCGGGTACTGTCTGGCGCGCGCGAGCCGGAAGTGGCGGCAGTTTCTGATGTTGCTGGTCGTGATTCCATTCTGGACAAATTTTCTAATCCGGATCTTTGCGTGGAAGCAGGTTTTGCATCCGGAAGGGATATTGAAAAAAACGCTGGTCGCCCTGCATCTGGTGGCGCCCGATGCGACACTGCTCTACAACGCCGGCGCGGTGATGCTGGTGATGGTTTACACCTACCTGCCGTTTGCGATCCTGCCGATCTATGCGGCCGCTGAAAAATTCGACTTCAGCCTGCTGGAAGCAGCGCAGGATCTGGGTAGCAGCCGGCTGGGCGCGTTTTACCGGATCTTTATCCCCGGCATCCGGCGCGGGCTGTTGACGGCAACGCTGATGGTTCTGATTCCGGCTCTGGGCGCGTACGTAATCCCCGACATCGTCGGCGGGCCGACAAGCGAGATGATCGGCAACAAAATCGCACAGCGCACGTTTGTCGATCGCAACCTGCCGCACGCCAGCGCCCTGACAGGACTGCTGCTTGTGACAGTCCTCGTCGTCACCGGCGGACTGTACGTGCTTGTCCGCATGCGGAAAATTCCCCGCGCGCTGGGCAGAAGCCTTGCCGCAACCGGTACGGGAAACCTGACGACAACTGCTGAAAACACGGCACCGGTCACGCCGGAATCGATTGCCGACCTTGTCGCTGAAGAAGAGAAAAACAAAGAAGAAAACGCAGAGGAGGACGCCACATGAAACGCAGCAGCCTGCCTCTTCTGACAACAATCGCGGTGCTGGTCTTTTTCTACTTCCCGCTGGTTCTGGTCACGATCGAGTCGTTCAACGCCAGCAAGTACGGCGGACCATGGACAGGCTTCAGCCTGCGCTGGTACAAGACCCTGTTCACTGACGCGGAAGTTTTCCGGGCATTAAAAAACACGCTGATCGTCGGCGTCGTCTCGACCCTCGTGTCGATGGTGCTGGGAACAGTCGCCGCGTTTGCGTTGCACCGGTTCAAAGGAAAACTGCAGGCGGCGCACTACGGACTGATCTACCTGCCGCTGGTCGTCCCCGACATCCTGATGGGTATCAGCCTGCTGCTGTTTTTCGTCGCGCTCAAGGTCGAATTGAGCCTTGTCACCATCAGCATCGCCCACATTTCGTTCTGCATCAGTTATGTAACGATGGTCGTGCTGGGACGTCTGCAGGACTTCGATTTCTCGGTCATGGACGCGGCTCAAGACCTCGGCGCCGACCGCCTCACCGCTTTCCGCAAGATCCTGCTGCCTCTCTTGGCGCCGGGGATTCTCGCAGGCGGGCTGCTGGCATTCACGCTATCGATCGACGACTTTGTGATCACTTTTTTTGTCTCCGGCCCGGGATCGACGACCCTGCCGGTTTACATTTACAGCATGATGAAACACGGATCGCCGCCAGTGATCAATGCGCTATCGGTTGTCCTGCTTGCCGTAACATTTGTTCTGGTTCTTTACAGCCAGTTTTTAAACCATGGAGGAAAAGAAAATGCGTAAGCTCATTCCAATTGTGATTATTGCCATCATTGCAATAATCGTTTTCAGCTCGGGAAAATCCGAAACACAAAAAATCCTGCGGATCTACAACTGGGCAGATTACGTTTCTGACGACGTGATCAAGAAGTTTGAAACCGAGTATCACTGCCAGGTCGTGATCGATACCTTCGACTCGAATGAAGCGATGCTTGCCAAGCTCAAAGCAGGCGCAACCGGTTACGACATTGTTGTCCCGACCGAATACACCGTCAACGTCATGATCGACGACGGCATGCTGATCAAGCTCGATCCGGCAAAGATTCCAAACCTGAAAAATATCGACACCGATTACGCCAAGCTGATGCGCGATGGAAAAATGGAATACAGCGTCCCGTACATGGTCAGCGTCACCGGCATTGGCTACAACCCTGAAAAGGTTCCGGACTTCACACCGAGCTGGTCGATCTTCCTGAACGAATCGTACAAGGGCCGAATGACCCTGCTCAACGACATGCGCGAAACCCTCGGCGCCGCGCTGAAATCCCTGAACTTCAGCATCAACACGACCAATGACGCGGAGCTTGAAGAAGCGAAGAATCTCGTTATCTGCTACAAGAAGAACATCGCCAAGTTCGATGTCGATGAAGCAAAACGCGGTCTGGTCACCGGCGAGTTCTTTGTCGTCCACGGCTACAACGGCGACCTGCAGCAGATCATTGAAGAAGCGCCGAACATCAAATTTGCCATCCCCGAAGAAGGCACATCCATGGCAATCGACTGCATGGTCATCCCGGTCGGCGCAAAGAACGTCGATCTGGCCCACGCCTTCATCAACTTCATCCACGAGCCGGAAAACTGCGCGGCAACGATGGAAGAAGTCTGCTACGCATCGCCCAACACGGAAGCGGTCAAGCTGCTGCCAGAAGAGTTCCGCCAGAACGAAGCGGTCTTCCCGAAAAAAGAACTGATCGCCAAGTGCGAACTGATCGAAGACCTTGGCGATGACAACGCCAAGTACACCAAAGCGTGGGATCAGATCAAATCGGCAGAATAACTGGATCACACAAAATGTGAGTTCATTCTCTGATTCATATAAAAAGACCGCCGGCTCTGCGCAGCTAGCGGTCTTTTTTATTTTTGATCTGAGAGGATGAAAACGATAGATACCTACGGTTTAGGCAGAAGCCCCTTTTCCTGATAAATCGGATGGACAATCTGCCTGAGCGCCGGAAGCCGCCACAAATAAACCAGCGCCCCCAGAATACTGATCGCACCGCCAGCGGCAACCGTCATCGGCGCACCGATGTGACGCGCAACGATTCCGGCCAGAAGGCTGCCCACCGGCATCACCCCCATAAACGCCATCGAGTAAAAGCTCATCACCCGCCCGCGTTTGTCATTATCGACAATTGTCTGCAGCAGCGTGTTTCCGGCAGAAAGCACAAACATCTGGCCCACCCCGATAAACGGCATGATCAAGAGAGACACCGCAAACGTCCGGCTTTGTGAAAACAGGATCAGCCCTGTTCCCATCACAAGCGGCGCGACGGCAAAAAGCCGGTCAAGCCCCCAGACACTCACACGGCTTGCCAGATACACAGCCCCGCAAACCGCACCGATACCGGCGCCCGATACGAGAAGCCCGTAGCCCTTTGACCCGCTGTCAAGAACGTGGGAGGCAAACACCGGCAGAAGCGATGCGTACGGGATCGCCGTCAGGCTTGTCAGTGCCAGAAGAAGAATGACTGAGCGGATCGGTGTGAAGCCGAATGAATACCGGAAACCCTCTGCAAGATGACCAAGAACCGACTTGCCAGACACCTCTCGATCGACAGGTTTCAGCCGCATCATCAGAAGGGAAACAACCACAAACATGTAACCGATACCATTCAGCAAAAAGCAAAAACCCACGCCCCAGAACGCGGCTGTCATCCCGCCCAGAGCCGGACCGATCAGACGCCCGAGATTCACCACCGTACTGTTGAGAGCGATAGCGTTACCGAGATCTTCCGGATCATCCACCATTTCAACGACAAACGACTGGCGCAGGGGAATGTCAAACGCCTTGATCAGCCCGAGGCAAACCGACAGCGCGATGATGCTGCCGATCCCGGCATAATCGGCAAAAACAAGTCCGGCCAGAACAAACGCCTGCAGCATCGAAACGATCTGGGTCACCAACACCGCTTTATGCCGGTTGACGCGGTCGGCAACCGCTCCCGCCAGCGGCGTCAGGACAAGAGCGGGGATCTGCCCGCAAAACCCGACCACGCCGAGCCAGAACGCGGCAATGCGCTCGTCTGGGTACATCGTCCCCACCAGCCACAACAGCGCCGTCTGCTGCATCCACATGCCGATCATCGACA
>QKHZ01000104.1 GCA_003249795.1 bacterium
GATTCGAATGCAAAGAATATCCCAATGGGGTCTTGAACGATGAGGCAAGTGGGACATATATACACTATTTTGATGCGGGAATGACATTAGTTGATATTAAGCTATCAGAAAAAAAATATAGGTATAGAATTATTTGGAAAACAGGAAAGACTACAACGTCAGAATGGTACAAGTGTAATTCCTCTGGTGCTGGCGATCCAAATACATATATGAGTGTTTTATTTTATGATTTCCCTATGGAATTAGTTCGTCTTGAAAGGCCTCCTCAGAAAAATGGTTTTCCATCAGATGAATCTTTGGCATATCCCTTGTCTGATGCCCAAATGGAAGAATATCCACTAAGCAGTTATTCTGCGAGTATAGGAAAAAACTTTCAAAACGAGTTCGTTGTGGGGCCTATTGGCGTTGATCCGGATTATTGGTTTGTTCGTGATCCTTTATATTCACAAAAAATGATAGATGATGAAATCCGCCTGAAAGAGAATCAAGATTAATCAGAACGAGGCACCGCACCACTACAACAACCAAACCCCGCCCGCTCGGGTGACCTGCACACGCGCGACTGACGCCTGCCCCGACTGACAGGCACCTGATATCGTCTCTACCCGCATCCCTCAACCGGATCCGGGCAGTTTTCTTGTCCCGTCCAATTCCCATTTCTGGTAGGATCACTATTATACCCACGACGGGTTAGGCTCGGTGCGGGCGCTGACCGCTGCAAGTTTTTTGATAAATAAAATGATTACGCGGCGTTTTTGGGCAAGTTATTCTGCTACCATAGCAGCTACCATCTCGAATCGCTACTGAATCATTGAAAAGTTTGCTTAAAGATGCTGGAATTACAATTAACGAATACGAATATCCTGTTTGGAGCATTACCAATGACGGAGTATCCGCTTTTTATTCCGCCGATGAACCTTGCTGAAAAAAAACCTGCTTTATGGTCACGGCAAGAGGCAAAAGAATACTATGAATGGCTATTGTCTCAAATGCAGCCAAGAACCGACATGTTGATTGAATACTTTGGTATTTGTATTAAAAGTTCTCCTGAAGAATATCTTTTGGAACTCGGCAAATCTGCCGCAGATAAATTATTATGTGAACCTTTTAGCTATGTAGTGACAGAAAAACGCCAGCTTAGTTCATGCGGATATGCTTTATCTGCGGATATGGGGCTTCTTGTCGCTCGGTATTTGCTTGATGAATCCGGAAATAGTATTCGTTGGGAAATTCTCCAAAAACCGAAGAAAGAACTCTCTTATAATCTTCCCGTGCTTATTGGCTTTCAAAACAACTACCTTGAACCTGTTGGTGGTTCTGTTGCTGAGGCAAATGGTTTGTTAAGGGGGAAGCGTTCTGGCAATATATGGAGCAGAATGTTTTCTCATTGGCTTAGTCAGGCGCTATAAATAGAGTGCCCTTGGCATCACCCCGCACCATGAACAAGCCCCGGTGCAGGATTCACACCCCCGGCCGCTCGGGTGATCTGTACAGCGCGAATGACCGGCACACAGGGGTAGTTCTTTTCGTATGCCAAGACACAAAAATGCTTCACGTATTCAAGGATGCCTGTAGGGTATGGTTTCATCTCAGTGCAAGAACAGGCTCTGCACTGACGGCTTTCATTCTGCATTCTTTCTGTAAATGATTTGAATATCAGATGTGTGAGTTAGAACAGGTCTTTGAACACTTTTGTCAGATGAATGGTGTTGCGCTGGGGCGTCGGCTCCAATGTTGGTTCTCCGCCATAGCGGCTGGCGTATCCAGCAGGTGGTGCGCAGGCGCGGATATCTTCTTCCGGTTCGTTTTCCTCTGCCGCAGCAACTGGAACAGACGGTGTGACAGAATGACTGTGTTCGATCACTGTTTCCGGTTGTGTTTTTTCGTTTGCCGTTGGTTGCACGTCATCAATGCCGGTCGAGTCGCTTGCCTCTTCTGTTTTGTCTTTATCTTCAGCCGGTTTGATTTGTGGCTGCGTATTCTCCTGCGGGGTCGTCACCGTGTTTTCGTGTTCTTCTTCGCCGTGCATCGATGAGATCGATTCAGACGTTTCCTTCGACCCGTCTGCAGTAACGGTTTTCTTTTCATCCTTATCATTCGCAGCAGGCTCAGGGTCTGAGGCTTTATGCGTCAGGTCGGGCGATTCCTGCTGTTCTGTTTCTGTCGTAGCAGCCTCTGCAGCAACCGGCTCCACGCTGTCTTCTGAATCCGTTTCTGTAGATGATAAGGTTTCCGGTGCAGCGGTTTCAACAGATTTTTCTTTGCTGCCACTTTCAGTATTTTCGGTTTCTTCTGCTGTTGCCTGAATTACGGCTTCGGCTTCTGCCTTGTTTTCAGGAAGAGCGGTGTGTTCTGCTGCGGCTTTTTCAGCACGCGCCTGCTGATAGCGGGCAATCTCAATCTTGCCTTTTTCCTTCAGAAAATCAGGTTCGTTTCCGGGAGCGTAGCTGCCAAGTCGATGGGTGCAGGTGCTGTACGGAATATCCGGACGGCTTTCTGAATCGATGCGGAAATCTTCATTCATTTCGGTCAAAGAACGCACTGCGTCACGGTAGCAGTCGAACAGAATGATCTCATGATTGTACGGAGTGATCTCAAGCTGGCCGATCCCGGTAGCGAGTAAACTCGGATTGGCAAAGACACCGTCGCGGCTTTTTCTTTTGTACAGCGTCTTGGTGGATTTGACGTAGACGACGTCATCATAGGTCATCGACCGGTAAGCGCAATCAGCCACAAAAAACGGCCCGCACCCGGTGAGGGTGATGACCGCAAGCAAACTGATCAAAAGAACCGCGACTGTTTTGGCTGCCGCACGTTTTCCGCTACGGTCTGAAAAATAACTGACCTGACTCATTGCCGCTCCTGTCTGCGCACATAACGCTTGGATAACGCTGTGAATTAAAAAAGCCCGACCGAAAAACCAGCCGGGCTTGTTCAAGCATTATCCGGACAGGAATCAGACGAGTTCGTCTTTGGTAAAAATTGTCGTCAGCTCAACACCAGCCTCACGCATCACTTCGCGGCCGCCGTCAAGCCGGTCGACCAGAGCCCAGACGCCGACGATCTCGACCTCAGGCTGGCTCAGACGTACGCGCTCAATCGCTTTGAGCGCACTACCGCCGGTTGTGACTACATCCTCAAGGATCGCGACCTTCTGGCCTGGTTTCAACTCCGGCCCTTCGATCCACTGGCCGGTGCCGTGACCTTTGGGTTCCTTGCGGACGATAAAGCCTTCATACGGCGTACCGCAATCAAAACTCATTGCCGTAACCGCGCCGATCATTGCATCCGCGCCCAAGGTCATGCCGCCGACACGGTCAGGCTTTACGCCTTCGAGCATCTGCAGAAAGATCTTTGCGGTCAGGTTCAGCGCTTCTGCGCGCAGCGTGGTGGTCTTGCCGTTGATGTAGAAATCGCTTTTCTTGCCGGAGGCGAGGGTAAAATCGCCGCGCAGGAAATCCACTTGCGGTTTCAACCGCTCTTTCATCTCTTCAATCGACTGGGTGCCATTACTCATTTTATACCTTTCTTATCGGACATCCGATCTACGTTGATGCAGTGTTTTTCTTTTTTATCATATTTTCAGAAAAAATAAACCGTTCTTTTGAGTGAATATTTAAAGTGTATCATTCAAAAGATAACCGGCGCAGAGCAAAACGGCGGCTGGAATTGTGATTTCGTGCAGAAGTCAAATACAGATTATGCAAGAATCCGTAACATACTGGTAGGTAACGATCTATATCTTTCAAGTGCCACTGATTCCTGTTAACATCTTTTTGGGTAAGGAGATATATTGTTTTTTCGGGTTATGTTTGGCTGGTGTTACGTTTCATCAATTTCCGATAATCTTTGTGGATAAAATGCGGATAGAGGCTTGACAAAAACGGGAAATATGTTACCGTGATAAACGATAGATGGTTCTATGAATCGTTTGTCGGCCGGATCTGAGCGAGAAGGGGACCCCCAAGAGCACCTTTTCCCCTCCCTTCAAGTGCAGTCCGACTTCTACCCGAGTCCCTTCCGCCCCCCCGGAAGGGGCTCTCTCTTTTTGGCGTGTTTTGCGAAGACACTTCTCTACCGCCAAACACAATTTCTGTCAATTCGGTTTTTTCTGTATACAAATAAATCGTCCGGCGGTAAAGAAAGACCAAGTTGGTTTTTACTTGTGAATAGAATCAGAAAAAGGAAAGAATATGCTGCAGACAAACGAGTATTTCGACGGCAACGTCAAGTCAATCGGGTTTCAGAGTGAAGAAGGAAAAGCCACCGTCGGCGTGATGGCAGTGGGCGAGTATGAATTCGGAACCGCAACACAGGAAACGATGCGCGTTGTCAGCGGATCCCTCAACATCAAGCTTCCCGGCTCTGACAAGTGGGTGGACTACAAGGCCGGCTCCGAGTTCATCGTTGCCGCCAACCAGAAGTTCGGCGTCAAGGTTGCGGTTGAGAGCGCATATCTCTGCCTGTACGCCTGAGAACCGATTTTCGACCAAAAAGAAAAACAAATGCAAAAATGCGGGTGCGGCGATTTCGCCGTGCCCCGTTTTTTATCCGGAACTTAGCCGTTTGCCTTGAAAAGCACGTTTGTAGCTGATTTCGTGCGAAAATCAGGCCGGATTTCTGTAAATCTGCGGCAAAACGACGTACCGGCCGGAGTCAACTTATTCCGAACAAGCAGTAAAAATCCTTGCTCAAACATGGTAAAACTCTTATAACTCGTTATTTCGCATTATATATGTGGCAAGTTGTCACTGTACCGAGCGCGAAACGGATGATGTGAGACGGCTCTTCCAGCTGTCGCGCTAAAAAGTGTAAATGACAAGAACGGTTTAATAAACTGAAACGATAGGAGTTTGTCAAAATGGAAACAGCGTCTGAAATAACCGAAGCAACAACCACGACGGCAGCAGAAACCGCCGCTCCCGTGATGAAAGAAGCGTCTACCGAAACAACCGGTGAACACCAGCTTGTTGATCCCAACGGCGGAAAGACCGAGCAGCCTGCGCCGGATATCATGAGCTTCCTCACCAGCCCGATGTTCCTCCTCCTGATCGGTGTCTGGGCACTGTTCATCTTCAGCTCACGCAAGCAGAAGAAAAAGGCACAGGAACGCAAAGACCAGCTCAGCAGCATCAAGAAGGGCGACAAGGTTGTCACCATCGGCCGCGTACATGGCGAAGTCGTTTCGATGACGGAAAAGACCATCACCCTGAAGGTTGACCCGAAAGGTTCGACACTGACGTTTGACCGAGAAGCGGTACTGGCTGTCCCCTCGCAGGAAAAGCAGGCAGATGTGGCTGAACCCGTCGGTAAGTAAGTCGGTAAGAAGAAAAGAGCCAAGTTCGGCTGTAAGCCTGTTTGGGCATTCAGAAAATATTTCAACCGGGATTCCGGCGTAAACGAGTTGGGCGTGTTCAGAAACGCCCGCAAAACTTAAGGAAAGCGCATGATGAGCATTTATTACTGGCAGCTTCTGGTATTTGCCGTTGGCCTGATTGGTTGCACGGCGCTGTTGTGGAAGCACAAGATCGTTCAAACCAAGGCGGTAGTGGCTATCGCGTTGACGGTGATTGTCGCCCTGCAGTTGTTCAAGACTCCGGCGATGAAAGAGACGCCCGCAGAGCGCAAAGCCCGTCAGCAGGAATCGGTCATCCGCAGCCTTGCGGCTGAAAATGAAGACGTGCTTGCCGCACTCGCTGCCATCGACAAGGCGCGTACGGCAAATGACGCCGCAGCACTGGAGTCGTCAATCGCCGATCTTGAGACAGCTACCGGGGAGAGTGAAGCGCTCAAGGAAGCAGTCGCATCCTTCAAAGAAGCGCAAAACGCCTCTGCCAACCAGACACAGGAAGCGATTGCAAAACGGATCGCTGAACTGGAAGGCAAGGCGACGCTTGACGATTCGGAAACTGCAGAACTGGCAACGCTTCGCAAACAGGTTCCGGCCTGGTATGAAAAACTGCCAATCAAGCTTGGTCTTGACCTGCGCGGCGGTACGGAAGTCCGCTTGCGCCTTCGTCCGGATGACATGCGCGTCCAACAGCTGAAGACGCAACTCGAAGAGCTGAAAACATCAGAAGCCACTGAAGACCAGATCAGCAAAAAGGAAAAAGAACTCGCCCGCGAGCAGTCGACGCTGCAGGATAACTACACCGACGCTGTCGACGTATTGCGCCGCCGTTTGAACAACAGCGGTCTGGAAGAGATCGGCGTCACCCGTCAGGGAAATGACGGCATCCTGATCCAGCTTCCGGGCATGGGCAGCGATCAGGCCGCGCAGATCATGAAACGCATCCAGCGGCTTGGTAAACTTGAATTCCGCATGGTCGTGACCGAAAACGAAAACCGCGACCTCTTCGACCAGATCATGGCCAAGAACGTGGAAAAAGATATGCGCAACTTCTCGCCAATCGAAGCCCGTTTCCTGCCGGAGACGGAAGTCGTTGAGGAAGTCACTGATGACGGCATCCGCACCCGCACAGATAAAAACGGCTCGCAGTTGTATGACTGGCTGCAGGACGAGAGCGGACGTTTTCAGGTTGTTGAGCAGAACGTGCAGCTGACAGGTGAATATATCGCAGCAGCCGGTGCCAGCCCCAGTTCGGAAAACCCGGGGTTCTATGACGTAACCTTGCGCTTCAACAATATGGGTTCGATTGTTTTCGGCCATGTGACGCGTGACAATGTCGGTAAACACCTCGGTATTGTCCTCGACGGAAAGCTCAAGAGCGCGCCGGTTCTGAAAAGCGCGATCATGGGCGGTAACGCTGTGATCACCGGTAACTTCACTGCAGAAGACGCCAAGAACCTGTCGGTCGTTCTGAAGAGTGGATCGCTCAAAGTCCGGATCGAAAAAGAATTTGAAAATACCGTCGGCCCGACCCTCGGTGAAGACTCGATCCGTCAGGGGCTTGAAGCGATGGGCCTGGGCATGTTCTTCGTGGTTGCGTTCATGCTGGTTTACTACCGGACAGCCGGTCTTGTGACCAACATCGCGCTGATCCTGAACATGATCCTGATCCTTGCGATGCTGTCGGCCGGTAACGCCACGCTGACGCTGCCGGGGATTGCGGGTCTGATCCTGACCATCGGTATGGCAGTTGATGCAAACGTTCTGATCTTTGAACGTATCCGTGAAGAACGCGCCAAGGGCGTTCCGCTGGGCAAGGCGCTGGCTCTCGGTTATGAGCGTGCGTTTGTGACCATTGTCGACGCGAACGTCACGACCTTCATTACTGCATTGATCCTGCACCAGTTCGGTTCCGAAGCGATCAAGGGCTTTGCGATGACACTGATGATCGGTATCATCTCAAGTATGTTCACCAGCCTTGTGATCACCCGCTGGATCTTTGAACTGCTTCTGGAATACAAACTCATTGCCGACCTGAAAATGTCGCAGCTGATCAAAAAGGCAACGGCAAACTTCGTCGGTGTGCGCCGGATTGCAATGGGCCTGAGCGCAATCCTGATCATCATCGGTCTGGCCGTTGTCGTCCAGCGCGGCGAGAAAAACCTCGGTCACGATTTCACCGGCGGTACACTCGCCCACATCGCGCTGAAAGACCCGATGAAGATGGCCGACGCCCGCAACAAGGTTGCAAGCCTGACCGAGCGCTTTGGCGATATCGGTGTTCAGAGTTACGGCGAAGACAAGGGTGGCGCGTTCAGCGAATTTGTTCTCCGCACCAAGAACGTGAAGTCGGCTGACGCCGAAGGCAAAAGCGCAACAACGGCAGAAGACTTCAAGAAAGCTCTGGCTGAAACCTTCCCGCTGCAGGAGCAGGGGCTGAAGATCGGCGAAAAGCAGGAATTATACTCAACGCCGACAACCGCATTTTTCAAGGTTGATCTGGCGATGCCTGCAGTGCGTTCACCCAAGAGCGTTGCCGCACTTCTTGAACAAACCTCACTGGTAAAGCCGTATGTCGTCGCTACCGGCGTTGCTCTGCCGGAGTTGCCTTCAAGCGAAAGCGCAACCCTCACAATCAGCCTGCCGACTAAAGACGCCAAAAGCAAGGAACGCACAGACGTCAAACAGTGGGCGGCTGCACTTGCTGAGCGGATGAAAGATACCGGGCAGTCGCTGATTAAGCTTCCGGAAGCGGTAACAGACGCGAAAGTCGACGGAACCTCAGGCGACAACTCGTCGGTAGTCTTTACCGTCAAGCTCGGGGTGAAGGCAACGGCTGCGGAACTGGCAAAAGCGACCGAAGGTATTACGGGGTTGACCGCAACACTGCTGAATCCGTCAGAGCGTCCGGCAATGAGCGAAGAGCCGGTCAATACCGTGACGATCCTGTGCGGCGTTCCTGTCCGTAATGCCGAAGGCTTTACATATGAAGAAGACATGCTGCCGGAGATGGTACGCGAGCCGCTGCTTGCACTGCGCCAGCAGGGACTGCTTGAGTTCACCGACCCGTTCCCGCGCTTTGTCAGTGTCGGCCGGACGGTTGCAAACCAGATGGAACAAGACGCTGTTCTGGCGCTGATCTACTCGATGATCGCGATCTTCATCTACATCTGGCTGCGATTCCAGTTCCGTGCCGCATTTGGTCTCGGTGCAATTCTCGCACTGATCCACGATGTGCTCTTCACACTGGGCGCGCTTGCGATAGCCGACCAGATGGGTTGGATTAACGGACAGATCGACTTGACGATTATCGCAGCGCTGTTGACACTTGTCGGTTACTCGCTTAACGATACGATCGTTGTCTTCGACCGCATCCGCGAAAACCTGCTCGGACACGAACAGCATCTGGAAGAGGTGATCAACAGATCGATCAACCAGACACTGTCGCGTACGATCATCACCAGTGGCACGACGCTGCTTGTTGTGATTGCGCTGATGATCTGGGGTGGCGGTGTGATCGCGGGCTTTGCCTATACGCTGCTGGTCGGCGTGCTGGTCGGTACGTACTCGTCGATCTTTATCGCAAGCCCGGTACTGGTCGAGTTTGCGCGTTACCGTGCGCGCAAGGGCCTGCCGGTTGTCGCGGCACCGAAGGCGGAAGAAAAGAAAGGCTGATCTGTCTGCCGTGCGAATTGGTTGACACGCTCATACAGTAAGATCGGCAAGAAAAAGGAAACAGACGAATGAGTCAGGGAGCTCTTAACCGGATCGACAAGCAGTTGCAGGGGCTTAACCCCGAGTCGCTGCGCTATCAGACGCTGCTGGCGCTGAAGCGTTTCCGCAGCTCATGGGTCGAACTCGGCCAGCTGCTGACCGACGTTGCCTATGGCGGCGACTACAAGGAATGGGGCTACGAGGACTTCGAGATCTACTGCGCGCGCGAACTTGGCCTGAAAAAGCCGACCGTAAAAAAGCTGATGATCAGCTATAACTATATGAAGAAACATGAGCCGACACGTCTGGCGACTGCCGAGGATGGCGATGACACAGCCGACGCGCTTGGCGGCGGGTATGACGTGCCGGACTATCAGACGGTTGAGCTTCTGCACCGCGCGCGGGAAAGCGGCGATGAAGAACAGGCGGAAAAGCTGCACGAAATGGCCTTCTCCGGTGAAGAGGATGAGGGTGTTCTTCGCAAGCAGATCCGAGAATACCTGAAGCCGGCTGAAACCAGCGAACGGATTGCAGACGCAAACAGCGCCCGCGGTAAAGAGCTGAACGACATCTTGCGCACTGCCCGCGCACTGCGGCGCAAACTGCTGCAAGCAAATTCGGTTCCGGCCGGAATCCGTGAACGTTTTGAGCAGGTTCTGCTTGAGCTTGAGGCGCTGGACTAGTTCGGTGCTGGTCGTGGCGGCAATGCGCAGATCTCAGGATTGCGCGCTATTGAAATAATTTGATTTACAGACTCGGGGGGGTCTTTTTCTGAAAGGGAAAAGACCCCTGTTTACCGGACAGGACTTGTTTTCACTCTCCCGTCCTGTTGGTGAAGAATAAACAAGGATATTGCCGGATGCGATTTTCGGATGTCTATCTTGAAGCCGTAGAATGTTTTCTTCCACCGAACGTGATGTCGTCGGCGCGGATCGAAACACGCATGGGCGCGGTTTATGACCGGCTGAAACTTCCGTACGGCCGGCTGGAGATGATGACCGGCATCCGAGAGCGTCGCTTCTGGAATCCGGGCACACGTTCAAGTACCGTCGCCGCAGAAGCCGGAAAGATTGCGCTGCAGGTATCGGGTGTCGATCCGTCTGAGATCGGGGTACTGATTCACGCATCGGTCTGCCGAGATTTTCTGGAACCTGCGACGGCGTCTGTCGTGCATCATCATTTGGGCTTACCGAAAACGGCGGCGGCGTTTGACCTGTCGAATGCATGCCTTGGCGTCCTGTCATCAATGGTGCAGGTCGCGACGATGATTCAGGGCGGGCTGATTGAAGCGGGGCTGGTTGTCTCGGGCGAAGTCGCTGAACCCCTACATGAGGCGACACTCAAGCGGATTCTGAACGACAAACATCTGACCCGTCAGTCGTTTAAAATGCACTTTGCCTCCCTTACTATCGGCAGCGGCGCAGTGGGAGTCGTCCTGACAAACAAGCGGCTGGCGAAAAAGAAGCACAAGTTCCTCGGCGGAGCGCTGCGGACAGACAGCCATGCCAATGAACTGTGTCAGGAAGACACGTCCGAGGCGGCGACAACTGTTGACGGTCCGCTCATGGCAACTGACAGCGAGGCGCTGCTGCATGCAGGCGTGAATCTTGCTGCAACGACGTGGGCAGCCGCAAAAGACGAACTCGGCTGGACGAATGACACACCCGACCATGTCTTCACGCATCAGGTTGGCGTCGCACACCAGCGGCTGCTGTTTGATGCCATCGGCGTCAGCATGGAAAAAGATTTTCCGACCGTGGGCATCATGGGCAATACCGGATCGGCGGCGCTGCCGACAGCATTGTCGATCGGAATGAAAGAAAAGAAAATGAATCCGGGGCAGAAACTCGCGCTGATGGGAATCGGTTCCGGATTAAGCTCGCTGATGCTCGGGGTGGAAGTCGGCAGCTCCTGCGGGCCGGTCGGAACCGTGACTGTGAACAGAAACGAAAATGGAGAAGGCAAATGATTGATGACGGCTTTCGCCTACAATATCCGTTCACCTCGCACACCCACGCTATTGGCAGCGAAACGATGCACTATGTCGACGAAGGCAAGGGCGAAGCGGTTGTTATGGTGCATGGCAACCCGTCGTGGAGCTTTTATTACCGGCGTCTGATTGAAGCGCTGCGGCCGACGCACCGGGCAATCGCACCCGACCATATCGGCTGCGGTTTTTCATCCAAGCCACAGGACTATCCGTATACATTACAGACGCATATCGACAACCTCGACAGTCTGCTGACAGAGATCCTTTCCCCCGACGAGCCGGTAACGCTTGTATTGCACGACTGGGGAGGCGCCATCGGCATGGGTTGGGCGGTTCGTCATCCCGAGCGCGTGCGGCGGATTGTGGTGCTCAACACGTCGGCGTTTTTGTCAAAGCGGATTCCTTTCCGGATTAACCTGTGCCGGATTCCGGGGCTGGGGGCGTTGTTGATCCGGGGCTTCAACGCATTTGCCGGTAGCGCGATCCATATGGCTGTCGCAAAACACGGGCGGATGAACAAGGAAACAAAGGCCGGTTTTCTGAAACCGTATGATTCATGGCAAACACGGATTGCAACACTTCGGTTTGTACAAGACATTCCGATGAACCGCAATGTGCCCAGCTACGCCGTTGTGCAAGAGATCGAATCGGAGCTGATGCGGTTTTCACGCACGCCGATGCTGATCCAGTGGGGCGGACAGGATTGGTGTTTTAATCGCTGGTTTTATGACGAATGGCGTAGGCGCTTCCCGCAGGCGAGTGCGGAATATTTCACAGACGCCGGTCATTATGTGCTCGAAGACGCGCACGAAAAGATCATCCCCAATATCAAAAAATTCCTCGGCTTGATCTGATCCCGCAAATTATGCGTTATCCGCCTTCGTTGTCCTGCACGGCTTTGGCAGAAGGCTGTGCGCATTCGCGGGATGCTACACAAGACCGCTTTATTGTTTTACTGATTCAATGAGCAGGAGCAATCAAACTCTAACTTGACGCTTTTATCGCTCCATTTTAAACTAATGGGTTAGCGGCCGTCTTATGCGGTGAAATGAGGTGAAGTTATGGTGACAAAGTCCAATAAATCGTCAAGGATCAAAGGGCCGGTAGCGGTTATCGATATCGGATCGACTTCGGTGCGGATGCGGATTGCCGAACCTAACGGCAAATGCTGGAACGTGATCGAAGATCTGGTACAACCGATTAATCTTGGAGCCGATACGTTCCGCCACGGCATTGTCCGCTCGGATACGTTGCGCGCCATCTGCGGGATCCTGAAAAATTTCAGGCAGGTCTTGCGTGAGTTCTGTGTGGATGCGACCTATGTCGTCGCAACAAGCGCTACGCGGGAGGCATCGAACCAGGAGCTGGTCGTCGACCGTATCCGCCACGAGACAGGTTTTGAAGTCGATGTGCTGGATAGCGTCGAAGAAAGCCGGATCACCTACCACAGCCTGCTGCCGTTTTTAACATCAAATAAATTGTGCGCCAAAGCGCATACGCTGGTGCTGGATCTGGGCGGCGGTTCGACCGAGACGATGGTACTTAAAGGACGCAACCTCGTTACGGCCGGAAGCCGTCAGCTGGGAACAGCGCGGCTGTCGCTGACTCTGTCGGAAAACGTGTGTGCTGATGCGCAGTCACTTATGGATAGCGTAATCCGGACGGTTGTGCATTCGACGATGGATCTGTACCTTGATTATCCGATCCGCAGCCTGATCGTGATCAACTCACTTCTCCTGCATGCGCTGGCAAATGAAAAAGGCGTACGACAGATGAACGGCGGGATCGCCGTACCGGTTGACGCGATCGAAACCGCGGTACGCGATGCATCACTATTGCCGGTTGAAGAGTTGACCACGCGTTTTCCGATCCGGACGCTGGACACGGATTTGTTGCTGCCGTCACTGCTTGTACTGCAGGAAAGTGTTCACTACCTGAAAGTGGATGAAGTCATTCTGCCGGATATCGAGATGCTGCAGGGATTGCTGGCGGAAGTGAAGATCAAAAGTCGCGGAGAAGATCCGTTTCTTGCGTTTCGCGAACAGGTTGTACGCTCAACACGCGGGATAATGGACAAGTTCCGCGCCGACATTCCGCACGCCACGCAAGTAACAAAAATAGCACTCGACATCTTCGACTCCATGAAAGAGTTTTTTGAATTGAACGATACCGATCGGTTGCTGCTGGAACTGGCAGGACTTCTTCACGATATCGGGATGTATATCAGCGCATCCTCGCACCACAAGCATTCGGCTTATCTGATCGAATGGGCTGAAATCGCGGGGTTGAACTCGGACAACCGCAAGGTCGTGGCAACCATTGCCCGCTATCACCGCAACACTCCGCCGCGTGCGCAACATGTTCCATACATGCATTTTTTGCCCGAGCAGCGCGTGCGGATCTCGAAACTTGCGGCGATTTTGCGCGTGGCTGACGCACTGGACCGCAGCCATTGGCAACGGATCAAAACCTTGTCAACAAAACTCTCCGAGCGCAAACTCGAGTTGATTGCAGAAGCCGACGGCGACCTGATGGCTGAGCAGACCGCTCTCGTAGAAAAAAGCGATCTGTTCCGGGAGATCTCCGGCTTGGATATTTCACTGCGCCGGAAAGTTCAGTAGTGCACCGTCGCATATGAATATGATCAGAATTCAGCAGTTTTAAAAATTCAGGAGAACAAGTGTCTGATTTATTTCTCAATCGTGAATGTTCCTGGGTGGACTTCAACCTCCGCGTGTTGGCCGAAGCGGAAAATTCAAAGGTGCCACTACTGGAAAGATTGAAGTTTCTGGCAATCGTCTCGTCCAATCTTGATGAATTTTTTATGGTGCGCGTTGCGCTTCTGAAACGGGCCATCCGCGATAAGGCTTTGCCGAAAGGCCCCGATATTCTCAGCAATACCGAAGCCCTCAAATGTGTTCTTGAAAAAGTCAGCGGGCTGGTCAAGCGGCAGTACGACTGTCTGGATAACGAGGTTTTACCGTCGCTCGAAAAACATGGACTGCAGATTATCCGCATCAAAGACTACACAGAAAAGGATCGCGAATTTCTCGGTGACTTTTATCAGAATGAAGTTCTGCCGGTACTGACGCCGCTTGCGATTGATCCGGGACATCCGTTTCCGCTTCTGGCAAGCGGTTCGCTGCACATCCTGTTCAAACTCAAACCCCAAGAACTATCAGAATCGACTCCCACCGATCAGCCGGGTAGCGCTCTGCACGCGCGCTACTTCCGGCAAGCAGATACCGTACTGGTACAGATGCCATCGGGATTAAAGCGTATGGTGCGTCTGCCGTCGGGAGAGGGCGAAGTGCGCGTTGCGCTTCTGAATGACATCATCAGTCTATTTTCCGACCGGCTCCTTGGTGGGTACACAATTGAAGGCGCATATGCGTTCCGGGTGCTCAGAGACGCGGAGATGGAAGTTGATGACGAAGCTGACGACCTGATTTCCGCCGTTGAGCAGGAGCTGAAAAGCCGTCGCTGGGGACCGACTGTACGCTTGGATCTGCATAGCAGCGCACCTGATGAGATAAAACAATACCTCTGCGAACAGCTTGATATCACGCAGGAAGAAGTCTGTCCGATCCCATCAATGCTGGATCTGAAAAGTCTGTTTGAACTGGTCGGGATGCTGGACATGCCGAAGCTGAAAGATGAACCGTGGCAGCCGCAGCAGCATCCTGCCCTGATTGGCGATCCTGATCTGTTTGCCGTCATCCGCGAACAGGACATCCTGTTGCATCATCCATACCAGAGCTTTGATCCGGTCGTCAATTTTATCAATAGCGCTGCAGATGACGACAAGACGCTGGCGATCAAGATTACACTCTACCGCGTTGCCGGTAACAGCCCGATTGTCCGTGCGCTGATCCGTGCGGCGGAAAAAGGCAAACAGGTGACGGTGCTTGTCGAATTGCGCGCGCGGTTTGATGAAGAGGCGAACATTGTCTGGGCTCGGCGTCTTGACCGTGCCGGTGCGCACGTGATCTACGGCGTTGTCGGCTATAAAACACACTCGAAAGTCTGCCTTGTCGTCCGTCGCGAGGAAGACGGCATCCGCCGTTATGTCCACCTCGCAACCGGCAATTATAACGATAAAACCGCGCGGCTGTATACGGACCTTGGCTTGTTGACTGCTCGCCCGGATATCGGCAGTGACGTTTCGGGCTTCTTCAACGTGATTACCGGATACTCGCTTCCGCCGCAATGGAAACGGATCAGCATGGCGCCGACCGGTCTTCGCCGCCGGATCAAGATGCTGATCGAACGGGAGATCCAGACGCACTCGGAACAGACTCCCGGCTTTATCCATGCGAAGATGAACTCATTAATCGATCCGGATACAATCAAGTTGCTGTACAAAGCGTCGCAGGCTGGGGTAAAAATCAAACTGCTTGTACGCGGTATGTGCCGGTTAAAAGCCGGAGTGCCGGGGCTGTCGGAAAACATCAGCGTCTACAGCGTCATCGATCGTTTTCTTGAACACCCGCGGATCTTCCACTTCCACAACGGTGGCAATGACGAAGTGTATCTGGCCAGTGCCGACTGGATGGAGCGCAACTTCGACATGCGTCTTGAGCTGCTATTTCCGGTTCTTGACGAGGGGCTTGTCAAAGATGTACTGACGGTTTTGAACACCGGCTTAAGCGATACGGTCAAGGGCTGGAAAATGCTACCCGATGGCAGTTATGTCCGCCGTACCGATGAACCGGGCGATATCCGCAGTCAGGAAGCCCTGTACAAACTGGCGTGCGATCAGCTCAAACAGAATGAACGCCGCCGTCGGGGTGGCTTTACGCCACGTACAAACCCGAAACGGCAGGATTGATCCCCTCGTTTATTTGAAGATTTTTCATGAATATTCAAGGCCTTTTCTCATAATGGGGATAGGCCTTTTTCTCTTGTCTTTTGCGGGATATATAGACGAATTGCACATCTTTTATCGAATCAGCCGCACAGATTACCCAGTTCGTCCCCTCTTGACAGCCCCTCTATTTCGACTACAAGATAAATGCAGCATGCTGTTGCGCCATTAATGCGAATACAGATTATTTTAGAAGTCATGTTCGCACGTCTAAAAGAATCAAAGGTTGATCGTGTTATGACAATTCAATGACCGCGCTGCGGCAAGAAAATAAAGGAGAGAGAATGGAGTTTTCGGAGATTGGTTTGTTGGCGCCTGAGATTCTGTTGCCGCGTGCGGGAGCGGACATGGCCAAGTGGTCTGTTGTTGCGTGCGACCAGTATACCTCGCAGCCTGCATATTGGCAGAAAGCAGCGGATATTGTCGGAAGCGAACCGTCGACACTGAAAATGATCCTGCCGGAAGTGTATCTGGAAAAGCCGGAAGAGAACGCGATTATCGAATCCGTCAACAAGACGATGAACCAGTATGCCGAGGGCGGTATTTTGCAGCAGCAGAAGCCGGGCTTTATTCTGGTTGACCGCAAAACCGAACTGCAGCCGTCGCGCAAAGGGCTGATGGTTGCGCTTGATCTGGAGTGTTATGACTACCGCGCAGGATCGACCACGCTGATCCGGGCGACCGAAGGCACGATTCTCGACCGCCTTCCGCCGCGCATGAAGGTGCGCCGGGATGCGCCGATGGAGTTGCCGCATATCATGGTGCTGATCGACGATCCGGCGCGCACGGTCATCGAACCGTTGTTTGAAGATGAGCGCGAAACAGTTTACGACTTTGAGCTGATGCTGAATGGCGGCCATATCCGCGGGTATAAAGTGGATGATGAAAAATCAATTTCGCAGGTCGGTGCGGCGTTGACAAAATTGGCTGATCCTGATGCCTTTACGGAAAAGCACGGCGTCAGTGACAAAGGCGTTCTGCTCTACGCGATGGGCGACGGAAACCACTCGTTTGCAACTGCCAAAGCGATTTGGGAAGAAGTGAAAGCCGCAGCGAAAAGTCCGGTAGAACTGGAAGGACATCCGGCCCGTTACGCGTTGGTTGAGCTTGTGAACCTGCATGACGCGGGGCTGGAGTTCGAGCCGATCCACCGTGTCGTGTTTGATATCGATGCAGACGATTTATTTGAAAAAATGAAAGCATATTGCGAAGGGCGCGGCGCGCAGATGCAGGTCTCGATGTGCGACTCGGTCGAAACCGGGGTTGCCCGCGCGGCGGATCTTGCGGACAAAGGCGTGCACGCGATTCCGTACATTACCGCAAACGGCTGCGGCGTTGTGGAAGTTGCCAGCCCCTGGCTGACGCTGGTTGTCGGGACATTGCAGGAGTTTCTGGATCAGTATCTGGAAGGCCGCAAAGGTGCGATCGATTACATCCACGGAACCGACGCGGTTTGTGAACTCGGTGCGACCGGCAAGAATATCGGATTCTTTCTTCCGGCAATCGACAAGGGCTCGTTCTTCCACACCATCGTCTGCGACGGAGCGCTTCCGCGCAAAACGTTCTCGATGGGCGAAGCGGATGAGAAACGGTTTTATCTCGAATGCCGCAAAATCAAATAAATTTTATTTGCTCAAAAGAATAGATTGCCATGCTGCGCATATAAACAAGGAGACGAAAATGGCAGACAAACTGAAGTTTAAAAAAGATGATATCATTGTGATGATGGGCGATTCGGTGACTGATGTGGAACGTGCAAGGCCGCACGGAGAAGGATTGTTCAACCCGTATGGGATCGGTTATGTCGCGTATGTGAATGCACTGTTTCAGGCGCACTATCCGGGGCTTCGCCTGCGTTTTATCAATAAAGGCAACAGCGGCAATAACGTGCGAGATTTGGCTGCGCGCTGGAAAGAAGATGTGACAGAACTGAAGCCCGACTGGGTCAGCATCATGATCGGGATCAACGATGTGTGGCGGCAGTTCGACACGCCGTTTATTCCTGGCAAGGATGTCAAACCATCAGAATATGAAAAGACGCTTGATAAGCTGGTTAAGAAAACGCTGCCGACAGTTAAGGGAATGGTGCTGATGACACCATACTATATTGAGCCGAATGAAAAAGATCTAATGCGTGCGCGGATGGATGAGTATGGCGCTATCGTCCGAAAGCTTGCGAAAAAGTATAAGACCATGTTTGTCGATACGCAGCAGGCGTGGAGCGAGATCCTGAAGAGCCACCACTCGTCATTTATCGCGTGGGACCGCGTGCATCCGAATAACTCCGGACACATGATTCTCGCACGCTCCTGGTGCAACGCCGTTGGCTTTGAATGGCAGAAATAGTTTATAAAACACACATTCCAGAATACTCAATTTCATTACACTTAAAGAGCCCCGGCAATTTATCTGCCGAGGCTCTTCTTGAGGAGATATTATGTCCGATCAGGAATCAAAGTATCATAAGATTGGCGAATATAGTAAATCTCTGCGAAACTCTTTATCATATTTAGGCGCAGAGCTAAGTGACGAAGTTGTATTTAATCTTGTTGAAATATATGAAGATATGACTGAATTTGATCGTTTAATCAATAAGCTTTTAATTGGGAAGAAGAAGTCTACTTTACTTGAAATACATACAATGCTTTGCTGTCATTGGAAATATCATATTGATCAAATAGATTCTCTTGAATTAGAAAAACGATTGGAAATTGAAGAGAAATAGACATTCTAGTTTGAGGAAATTTCTTCAATAACAAATGCCTCAGGCTAACCTGAGGCATTTGTTATTGGTTGCGCGTTGCGAGAATAATTTATTATTCGCCGGCGTAACCGATAAATCCGATTCGTAGTTGGCCTTTCTTTGTTTCCGGCACAACCGGCGTGATTTGCAGCGTGTGTTTTCCCGGCTTCAGGTTCATCGACAGGTTTCGCCAGAAAAATAAATTGTTGTTGGGGCGCGTTGCTGTTTTCCACGTTTCACCGACCGGTTTGCCGTCGATTGTTGCCTTGAACGCAAGGCCGTCTCCGTCAGCTTCACCGAAGAGTCCGATGAATGATCCTGTGAAATCGATAGTCAGCGGCGTAACACTTTCTGCTTTTGCCGCATCAAACACCAGCGCGTCGTCCATCCAGCGGCTGGCCATGCCGTCAAACCAGTGCGCTGTGCGCAGCGTGTAGTTGATTGCCCACCCTTCAGGAAGGTTCGGAATATCGGAGACATTCAAACGTGTGTGCGGAACAAAACGGAATGAGTAGACAGGTTTTTCCGGAATGGTGCAGACGACGTTGTCTTCAATCGCTTTGAGCAGGCCGTCGCGGGCAGCTTCAAAGAAACGGTGGTAACCAGCATCATTGGGGTGCGTTCCCTCAAATGGGTAGTTGTGATCCAGATCGATTTCACCCTTGGCAACAAGCGGGCGGATATAGGTGAAGGTGTCAGCAAGCCCAGTATGATAGGCCTCATGAATTTTAAGATGGCACAGGCGGCGTTTAGCTGACTCCAGCGTTGTCTTCTCTTCAAAGTTGTGCTTGACCCCCAGCAGGACCTGCATGACAGGAACCCCGCGCTCAATCATTGTTCGTAACAGCGCTTCGTACGATTCATTCCGTACAAACGAGTCGTCATCAACGCCATCGTTGACGGTAAAATCAAGAAAGACGAGATCGGGTTTATACTGAAGTACATCGCGCTCAATGCGAAAGAGTCCGAGATCCGAACCCGTCCCGCCGATAGCGGCATCATAAAACCAGAATGATGCTTTTGGAAAATGATCGCGCATCCAGAGACTGGTGTAGGCGCGGTAGCTGGTCTTTTGTTCATCGCTGGCGTTTGCCCCCCACGTCAGTGATCCGCCGAGAAAAACGACGTTGAGCTTTTCCCCGTTTTCCGCACGCTTGGCAAACTCAGCAAACGACGGGCTACGCTCCCCTGCTTGGATTGTGTTCATGATGCCTCCGTAGTGAATTGTGAAACAAGAGATGAATGCCAACATTGCGATTTTGAAAAATGAAAATCCATTTGTCATTGTTGCCCTTTCAGATTGATGGTTATAAAAAAGATCTGATGTTTATCGGTTGACGGCCAACGTCTCCGCCTTTGCGGTTCAACAGAATCAGGTACAAAATGAACGTAGCCGATTCACCCGGGCGATGCAACGCCTTATCCTGAAAAACCGTAATGAAAGAAGAACTTTTCAGAAAAAAGCCCAATCATGATCCGGTTATGTATCTTTTCTCATAAAAACAGGTCTCCGGATTCGACAACGCCAGAGTTTGAACACGATTGCGTACAGCGGTTATTTTGCTACAATCTGTAATTACCATACTCGTGTCGGATATTTTCTTCTTCCATAACGAAAAGGAGCAACAATGTCTGCGGATGTTTTGTTCGGTGCGTTCAAGCGGATTCATTTCATTGTACTTCTTGTTATCCCAACATACCTGTTGGCAATTACGCACTTGAATGCAGATGACGTGAAACAGTCTGATGTTGATGCGATCAAGGTTCTGATTGCGGAGGAAAAATATCCGGAAGCGCTCGATCAGTTTATTGCCATTCGCGGAAATATACTCAAGAATGAGGAAGCAGATGATGGAATGAAACTGGCGTATTTGATGTACCATTGCAGCCGATTGGCAAATGTTTCTCCTGAGGCGAAAGATAAGCTGAAGGCCATTCGGGATGAAGATATGCAAAAAGGATTAACTGGTATATACGGATATCTCCTGTTTTATGATGCGGCTTTGATTAATGACATTCTTGAACAAACATCAGAGACGATCAAACTCTTTGAGATTTATCATAAAGAAAATCCTGCGTTGGCGCTTTTATGTTATCCGATTGCCAAAGATGCTTTGATGGAGACAAAACGGTTTGATCTGCTGAAAATTTACGCGGGTGATTTACTAATCGACTATAAGGCATTTGCCAAGGATCGCGAAATATTCAGAGAGGTAATTGAACAGGGGAAATATATGTTTCCCAAGTCGAAGTATTTTCTCGCCGACAAAGAGTTTGTCTGCCGGTGCCTGCAGTTAATTGAAGTAGCAAATCATATCGATAAACCTGACCAAGCTGAAGAAATTCGCAAGCGTGCGTTTGAGCTTATCGAAGACCAGCAACTGCGTGATTGTCTGTCAGAAAAAATGAAATTTGATGATGTCGAAAACCCTTGGCGTAACGAGCAACCTGCGCACGAGCCCGATCAAAACAAACAGGCAGGAGAATGAGTATGTCCCCCGACAATAAATCGGAAGACCGTAATCCATTTACACTGAAACTTCATCTTCATGAACTGAAAAAAGAAGCATACCATCGTCTGATTTATGCCGCGATTCTTTTTGCACTCAGCAGTCTTTTTGTAATTGCCTATGTTCGAAACGTCTACGGGTATCTTTCGATGTTGTTTCCTTTTTGCATCTTGTATGCGTTAACTTTTGTTGCAGCCAGCTGGCGGATATGGCGTGTGCAAAAGTTGTTGTATGGCGCCCGACCATGGTCAGCAAAACTGATCCCTCTTGCCTGCAATGAAAAACGCCGGTGGCTTTGCCTTTTGACCGATTGCAACTCTCCGGCACAAACTGTAGTTGTCACGAATCTATTTTCGGTACAATTAAGACCGCCGGG
>QKHZ01000279.1 GCA_003249795.1 bacterium
CCATTTTCAAAGCGCCAGAGCACATGCTGGGTTTCATCGCCGCTGATGCCGACATTGAACGCATTGTATTTTTCAAAATATTTTTGCCAGATTGGTTTTCCGCAACCGCCCCAGCCCTCTGTAATCGAGTCGCCGATAAACACAACCTGTGCGTTCAGAAAATCGTTTTTGGCAGTGAGATGATCCTGATGGCGCAGTGTCCAGCGATCGAGCGGATACCATTCTTTATCTTGCGGGGTAGGAATAACGGCGGGATTAGTCATGTGACGATCCTATCAAAAACAAGGCTGTTGTCGCAACCGTGCGGCAAAAAGTCTATTATGATAGAATCGCGGATTGATCTGTCAAGACTATTGCTCGGATTCACCTGGATTTGTTTCAGTCTGCACCGTTTCATCCGACTGCAGAGACGTCTGCACCGCCTTTGCGATCGTACAGATCGAGAAGGGTTTTCCGATCACCGCGCAGACGCCGGGTTCATTGTCCACCGGCAGGGAATCGTCAAAATCATAGCCTGTACAGAACACTGTCTTCACCCCAGTAGAAATCTTCCGCAGCTGACGGTGCGTTTCCAGCCCGTTCATCCGCGGCATCATCAGATCCATCAGCACCAGATCAATCTCCTCGTGATGCTCTTTGTAAAAGTTAACCGCGCTTGGACCGTCTTCGGCCATTTCGATGGTATACCCCAGAGTCGTGAGCATATCCCGCGCAAGATTCCTGACCATCTCCTCGTCATCCACAACCAGAATCCGGCCGTTTCCACAAGCGGGGCCGCTCTCGTGAACAATCTCATCCTTCTCAAAGCATTGCTCAAGCAGCGGAAAATACAGCGAAAACGTCGTGCCCTCTCCGGCCACGCTGTGCACCTGAATCGCGCCGCCGTGCTGACGCACGCTCTGATATACCATCGCCAACCCCAGCCCCGTGCCCTTCTGCTCGCCTTTGGTTGTGAAAAACGGCTCAAAGATCCGAGCCTGCGTTGCCGAATCCATGCCGCTGCCATCGTCGGAAACTGTCACCAGAAGATACGTCCCGCTGACAAGCCCCTTGTGGTGCGCCGTCAACTCGTCCAGCTGGATCTGCCGCGTACCGATCTCGATCATCCCGCAGCCACTGATCGCATCCCGCGCGTTCAAGCAGAGGTTCATCAACGCATTCTGCAACTCTGTCGGATCACCGTTGACATACGCCGATGGCGCCGTCATCTTTTTCGAAATCGCAACACGGGACTCAATCGTCCTGCCCAGCAACATCACTACTTCATCAATCAACATGTGAATGTTCACCGTCTCGCGTTTTTTTCCGCGTTGCCGAGAAAACCGCAACAGCCGTTGCGAAAGATCCGCCGCCCGGCGCGCTGCATCCATCACGGTTTTTGCGTAGCGTTTCAGATTCCCGTCATTGTCATTCAGACGGTTATGAAGAATCTCAGCATACCCCATGATCCCGGCCAGCAGATTGTTGTGGTCATGCACGATCCCGCTGGCCATTTGCCCGAGCATCTCCATCTTTTGCGACTGGCGCAGCTGGTTTTCAAGATGCAGCCGCTCAATCTCCGCCCCGGCGCGCGCCCCCAGAATCTCCATGACCCCGCGCACATGTTCGGGCAACTCCATCGCGTTTTCAGACGCCGCGCAAAGCGTTCCCAGAACGGTTCCCTCATTGCCAGTCAGGGGCACTCCGATGTATGACTCGCCCAGAAATCCGAAACGCTTACCAAATTTTGGAAATTTTTCCTGCAAACCCGACGTGATTTCCAGATATCCGGTTGCCGCGACCTCAGCACATGGCGTCTTTAACATGGGAAACATCATATCCCGGTGGGTCTCGCCATGAAGAGAGCACGACAGCATCCGCATCGTCTCCGGATCGCATATTTCCACAACCATCGCAAATTCACACCCAAGCCACGCACATACATTGGCCGCAATCTGATCAAACAGCTCCTGCCCAAACGACCCGGTCACAGCGTTCATGATCACAGCAAGCAGACGGTCTGTCTCTTCAAGCCGTTTTTGCGCGAGATCGTGTTTCTCATGCTCGATGGCCGCGATCTGTTGCAGCAAGAGCGCCTCACGCCCCTTTTGTTTCAATTTGGATTCCAGTTGCAGCTGGTAGGTTCGGTTGGACTGGATCTGCCGCAAGCGCGCCACGGCGTTTTCAATCGCGTTCTCGATGGCGGTCATACTGCCGAACGGCTTTGTGATATAATCATACGCGCCATGACGTAACGCCGCGACGACATTGTCTGTTGCATCCGCGGCACTGATAACAATCACCGGCACATCCATTTTCCGTTTTCGGATCTCCTGAAGGACAGTCAAGCCATCCATTCCCGGCATCACCAGATCCGTCATCACGACATCCGGATTGTATTCATCAAACTGCCGCAAGCCGTCGTCACCATTGTCGGCATCAATAACCGCATAGTCACGCTCGTTAAAAAAGCGGCGTAACGACTTGCGGATGATCGCATCATCGTCAATCACCAGGATCGTCGTCCTGGCTGGTGTCATTTGTGTCATAAGATTACCCATTTCTGCCTGTATTTACTTTAAAGTGTTGGCAAAAGCAGGGCAAGAACGTTTTCTGCATTCAGGAATGATTTACAAAAAAAACAGACGGCGCACATCCGTGCACCGTCTGTAAGCGTGTAGGCCAATTCGCGTACCCAAAAACTCAGTCGATTTTCATTTCGGCAACAACCCAGTCATGAAGGGTGGTTGGCGGAACATGGACATGATATTTCTGACGCATACGCTGTGTTGCTTTTTCCAGCGTCATCTCCTGCTTCACGACCAGATCAACAGCAGTACGGCGCACGCGGTTGGTAAAGCGGCCCGATGGCTGTGCCAGGTGATCCATCGGCAATGAAAAGTGACGACGGCAGGAAACACAATAGTGTTTGCTGTAGGTAACTTCAAGAACTGTCGGCGCAGAGATTCCGACTTCACGCAGTCGGCGGTGACCGATCGAGTGTCGCTTGCTCATGGTGCCGCAACGCGGGCATGCCGCAACTTTACGAGAGAGGTTAATCCGGCGAATCTTTGTCCCGCGGGGTATAATTGTCTTGTTCGACACGATCGTCTCCTTCACGCTTTCAATTTTCTGTCTCTGTTCAGGGTTCAGGTCAAATTTCCGATAGGCAGAATGATCTTGCCTAGTCCTGTATCGTCCGAACGTTTTCATCAACTTGAGTCGAGTTTCGGGTTTTGGTTGGTTTTTTTTCTGAAGTGGAAAAATATCGAAAAAACCTAGCAATCCCAGTGTCCGCGACATATCCCTGAGCGCTCAGGCTCAACTTCGCCGCAAATTTTTCGCCTTTTACCGGAAAAACGCCACCCGATCGCTACGTATACATTTGATAACGTACAATAAGTTTCGCACTTTCATTTGGTGTATATAACGCGAAAATTGAAAGAAGACAAAAGAAAGTCCTCCCATCTTCACGATAAGACGGTTGCACACATTAAAACAATCTTTTAATGGATGACTTTGGTATGACAGACATTTCTCGACTGACTTTACCTCTGGCTTGAATCAGAATCAAAATCCAGAAAATCATGATCCAAAGGACAAGGTTAAAATCATCCAGATCAATCAGGAAATGATCCGCAAAGAATTGAGTTCTCTGGTCAAGGGCTCGGTGGAGAAAACTCTGAATACACTGCTGGATGAAGAAGCTGACCGACTCTACGGAGCCAAACGATATGAGCGAAATGCAGAGCGCAAGGATTATCGCTGTGGCTAGCGAGAAAGAAAACTCCAGACCAAGGCCGGAACGGTGACGTTGGTGCTGTCAATAAAGTTTCGCACTTTCAGGAAAGACGAACTCTGAAAGTCTAAGGCCATTGACCTGCTCAACGAATGGTGGGCTCTTGAGGGGAGGTGTATAATTACCGCCCAGATAAAAAAGGAGTCTTCATTGTGGCAGCAGGAAGCGAAAAACGGTATTCACGGGAGTTCAAACTACAAGCCGCACGTCTTGTCATCGAACTCGGGTACACCTGCGAAAAAGCAGCAAAACAACTCAGTACCACAAGCTGGCCGGTCAGAAATTGGGGGAAATCTTTTCGAAAGGATGGCATTTTTCCACCCGAGAAACAGCCACTGGGCCAAGCAGAAGAAATCAAATCCCTGCGCAATCCGTTCACGTAATCCTTCCGGTACTGCTTTGGAGTTGATTACCTTGCGGCGGAGTGCGCGGGCTGTTCTGAGAATATCGTTTATTTCTTGGCCTCGCGTGGCGGTCGCGTTAGCTACCCGTTCGCTTGTCTCTGACGGCTTCAGGTATTCGCGAATCTGCTTGCACAAAATAGTTTCGTCTTCTTCGCCAGAGAATGCCATTTCGTGGGCGCGTTTGACATAATCCTCATCTCCGTCCGCCTTGTCGTTTTCGGCTCGACTGAGAAGAGCAATTGTTTCATACCCAGGCACAAACGCTTTTTGCTCTGAGTCGTCGGATAGCCGCGCCGGTTCATGCTTTTTCATGTAGTTGTAGCTGGTCATTAGCTTCTTAACGGTCGGCTTTTTCAGGCCAAGCTCCCGCGCACAATACAACTCAAAGTCATCGTATCCCCATTCCTTATAGTCGCCGCCATAGGCAACGTCAGTCAGGAATGCGCCAAGGTCCACCCAACTTTGGCGAAAACCTTTTAGAGCCGTGATTGCCTTAAAGCGGAGACAGTTTTCGTCAAGCTCCGAAAGCATCTTGTCATATTTATTGTTCGTTTCGTCTTGTGTCATTGATAACACCCTTCATATTTTTTACTTACATCAATCGCAAATACATCAACGGGATCGGCACCAAATTGAGGGTGGATTATTTTGGTGATGTGACACCCACACCATAGGCACCGTATTGTTTTTGATTCGTCGCCGCGCTTGGGATAACCGCACAATAGAATAATTCCGTTGTAATCTCGGTCTTCAAGGCGTTTTTTCCAGTAGTCGGTTACAAGCCGATACTCAAGCGTCTTCTCACCTGATTTGATTTGATCGAAGTATTGTTTCTTCAAGTGAAGCGTTAATGGCTTCATGACTGCCTCCCGATTTTACTATTGGTTCCCATAGTATCCACCTATACAATGTAGAGGTAACGGTTCATGAAACAGCAAGATCAGCGGTGTGTCGCAGAAATCAACATCGTCAATATCAGCGCAAGAAACTCTTATTGACATGTCGCGCGTTCGATACTGATACATGCGCCTTGCCGATCTTGCGAGTCTTCCAAGGTATCGCTTTTGTCGTCTTGTCTTCATTCGCCACCCCGCTTGATAAGATTCTTTATTACCTTCATAGCACCGGCATAGTCATAAAACACGCCATCAACCCGAAGCAGTGGCAGGGAGTGAATGTCAATATATGCCGCCATGATCGCCGCGGAATCGTCTCCACGCCAACCGGAGTGTGGTGTTGTGTGGTTGGTGATATCGTGGTACAGGTATTTAAGGTTTAGGGGGACAGATTGCTCTTTCCGGTTCTTGGCGTTTTTAGCGCGCACCCAGATTGATGGGTAGTCATGGTTAACGTTGAGATCGATTCGGCATGCCGTGCAAATTTCACTCCAGCGAAGTCCTGTCGATATGGCTAGTTCATAAAGAAGTTCCCGTTCCAATCCTGTTAATCCATGATAGTCCGGGGCGGTTGTTACATAGGATAGAAGCATCTGGACTTCTTCCAGCTCCAAGGGGCGACGAATATACCTGCGATCCACATTTTGATTTGCCGGGGTGATGGATTCAAGCGGATTGGTCGAAATCCTGCCATCTCGTTTTGCCCAATTCATGAATGAGCGGAAGTTCTGGAGATAATGATTTCTGGTGGTTGGGCTCAGGTTATTCTTTTTTTGTTGATAAAGCCATGCTTCAACCTTGCGGGCATTTACATCGGCGAGTGAGGTGAACCGGCAATCTTTCCAAATGCGGCGAACGTGTTTCATGCAAAGAGTAACATGTTTTGACGTGGATTCTTTTGCATTTTGATGTT
>QKHZ01000099.1 GCA_003249795.1 bacterium
GGAGCTGATTCTTCTGACCCACAGCCACTGTGACCACATCGACGGTTGTACTGATCTGCTGGAAGTCTGTCCGGAAGTTCCGGTTGCGTGTCACGAGTATTGTGCAAAGGCGTCTGTTGATCCGAAGCTGAACCTGAGCCTGCCGATTGCCGGAATGTCACGGACGATTCCGGCGCCGACGCGGATCATTGAGGATGGGCAGACGTTTCAGGCCGCAGGCCTCACATTTACGGCGCGGCATGTTCCGGGCCACAGTCCGGGGAGTCTGGTTTATATCCTGAAAGATGAGAATATCGCGTTTACCGGCGACACTGTTTTCTGCGGAAGTATCGGTCGTAGTGATCTTCCCGGAGGAGACGGCAACCAACTGATCCGTAACCTGCACGCGATGCTTGATGAGCTGCCGAAGGATATGAAACTGTATCCCGGCCACGGTTCGTCCACAACGGTGGCGCGGGAAGAGGCACATAATCCCTTTTTATAATGGGCCGGATGAAGTGACATCGCTGCCACGTTTTAGCCGAGTAAATAAAATATCAGGCATGACGCGATTTGCGCCATGCCTGATATTTGTCCAGAGCGAGACAATCGTTGTTTGATGAAAGCCGTTAGTTCAGTGGCCCAAGTTCAAGCAGATCTGTTTCGATGATTCCGCCGTTTTCTTTGCAGACCAGCGTCTTGATTTCAAAACATCCCAATCGGACTTCGGCATGGTTGATTCCCAAAGCCGGAATACACATGCTGGCGGTTTTTTCTTCTGCTGTGGGGTTGTAAAGCCGGATCATCCACTCGCCTTTATTTCTGCTCTTTCCGCACGCCATCATCTGCACTGACGGATCGCTCAGTGAAATTCCATCCGGCAACGGTTTGCCAATTCCGGCAGGAAAGAACGACAGTGCCATCGGTTTCTGTCCGGATACGGCTGCGATCATTTCTGCGCGGTTGCGTAGGTCTTCTGTTTTTCCTGCATCAATCCGGAACGAAAATACGCGCTCGCCCTGATCGATCCGCGTCAGGAAACGGTCTTGTGGTGCAATCGGCCGTTCCATGATCGGATGGCCGCAGTACACTGCTGAACGCAGAAGCGAAAGGCGGAGCTCTCCCTGATGGCAATCGATGCCGTGGATGCTATCGTTTGTGATGCTGAGCGCTTCGTCACCAGACGATGCCATGACCCAATGGCCGATTACCTGCTCGGAGCCGTCCTGTCGTAGTGCTTCGACACCGGCCGGAACTTGTGTACACCACGCTCCGCCTTCCAGCGTTGTCGGAATGCTCAGCTTCAGCATCTTGTCTTTTTCATTCCAGTACACGCGCACCTGCACGTCGATTTCGGTTCCCTTGGCAGGAAGTTTGTATGTAACCACCGCGCGGGAATTCTGGAATCCGAAGACAGCCTCGATGACTGTCCGGACGGCGCCTTCTTCGATAATGCGTACTGATTCGAGTTGGTTACCCGGTCGCAGTCCTGAGAAACGGCTGCCTTCCTCGCGGCCCAGTAGCGAGAACGCTCCTTCCAGATCGCCGAAGCGGTCGACCTGCATCCCCCACGGGTCTTCGTTGTCGCGCATGACCAGCAATCTGCATGCACCGGCTTTGATCTTTTCCTTGCCGTCAACCTGCAGGCTGTCGAGAAGACCTGTCAGCGTATTGATCCGCACGCGCAGTGTTCCGTTATCAAAGCAGAACGCGCCGTTCTCCGGCTTGAGCTGCGGTGTCGGCCGCTCTGGCAGGATTGTCATGCGGCAGTCAAAACGGTTCATTGACGATGGTGCAAGCGTTGCGCGGAAGACCACCCGTTTGCGCCAGTCCAGCGCAAGCGTGCTCTGCTCTTTTTCCATCTGCGTCGGAAAAACCGTATCGCCCTGACAGACTTCTGCAATCGTGAACTCATCTTTCCAGTTCTGGTCTGCAAGCATGAATTCGCATTCCCATACGCCCTCAACCGGCCACGGATGCGGATTGTATAACAGAACCGGAATCTCTCCCTCGACCGGTGCCGGTTGTCCTGCTGAGAGTGCAAAAAATGCGCGCGCTTTCAGGCGGGAGAGAATTTCAAGGCCGTGGTCAAACAGCCGGATTCCCGCGTCTTCAACCGACTGGATCGAACTGCCCGGGAGGATGTCATGAAACTGTGCTGTGGCCAAGTCGCGCATGACTGCTGCAAGATCCTCAGCCGGCCACGACAGGCGTCCTGCCATGCATGCAGCCGCCAGCATTTTTTCTGTTGCCCAAAGTTCATTTTCCAGCTGCCGGTTTTTCTGCTTCAGCCGGATCTGGCTGGTGTAGCAGCCAGCTGCAAATGAGTTCAGGTCTCGCTCCACACGCGGTAGATCCATGCCGGATTTCTTCACCGCTGCGAAAAAGGTCTCCGGCGTAGAGTGTTTGATGGTTACGTTTTCGGGCTTGGTCATGCCGTTTACGGTTTCGCCTGCGATATATGCGTCAAGCTCTTTTGTGTCCTGCCGCGACGGGCCGCCGCCGTGATTGCCGACGCCCCACAACCGAAGCGAGAGCGGCACCTTGTCCTGCACATTCTGCTCGGCGCGTTTGTTGATCGCTTCGACTGCGCCACCCAGCGGCGAGTTATACCCTTCCGGTGTGCGCATGACGCTGACTGTGCTGTCGTCATAGCCAACCCATGTAAATAACGTTGACGGTAACGGGCAGGCCGTGCTGTTCGGTCTGCAGACGATGTCGCTGTCATATCCGGATTTTTTCAGGATTTGCACGAGCCCACGGGTATGGCCGAATGAGTCAAAGTTGATCGCGGTTGTCGGGTCGATGCCGAACTTATCACGGAACCAGTCGCGGCCGATTCGGATCTGCCGGATAAAGGACTCTGCGCACGGCATGTTACAGTCGGGTTGCAGGTGCCAGCCGCCCATGATGTGCCAGCGCCCTTCTTTGACGAGCTTCTGGATGCGCGCAAAAAGCGAGGGCTCATACTCTTCGATCCATTGATACAACAGCGCTTCATTGTGGCAGAAAATCAACTTCCCGGACTGCTCGCAGCAGTCAGCCGCCGCCCGGAATGTCGACACCGCAGATGCGGCCCCTTCTTCCCACTCCCACTGCCAGTACGGGTCAAGGTGCGCGTTACAGATCAGGTGCAATTCCACTTGCGATGCCATTATGTTCTCCAGAAAAAACGATGTGATATGAATCTGCCCCAAAATGCAAACGTTTGTAATTTTATCCGGAAAAATGGCATAGGCAAACTTTTCATTCATTTTGCCTTTAAAATTGATCTCTGTTGTTCCTTTTCGTATGGATGGTGGGGCTGGATTTAACGGGAAAACTCGGCTATTATTTTTGTAACGTATTTTATTTCAAGGTATTGTGAGCAAATAGCAGGAGGGGCGCACATTTATACTAACGGTGGTTCCTTAGGAATCGCTGATGTTGAATAAATGAAACCACTGCTCGCGATAAAGCGTTTATAGTATGACTCCGTCGCGGAAGATAGATATTTCCTTATAGCCATTTTCCTCATTCTTCGTTTTGATCTTCCCCGAAGCGACCGCGAGGATATATTCGAAAAACTGGTCGGTCAGGTGCGAAAAGTCTGCTCCCTCAAGAAGTTGTCCGGCGTTGAAATCGATCCAGTGCGTTTTGCGGTTAAATAAGTCAGAATTTGACGACAGCTTGATTGTTGGGACAGGTGCCCCGAACGGATTGCCTCGGCCTGTGGTGAAAATCACAAGTTGCGCGCCGGAGGCGACTAAGTTAGTGCAGGAGACCTGATCATTTCCTGAGCCGACGAGAAGATTCAGCCCGTTGGCATGAATCGGCTCGCCATAGTTCAGCACCCCAACGACCTCAGCCTGTCCGCCTTTTTGGATACAGCCGAGAGATTTTTCTTCAAGGGTTGTGATGCCACCTTTTTTATTTCCCGGTGACGGGTTTTCGTAAATATCCTGATCGTATTTGATAAAGTAGTGTTTGAAGTTATTGATAAGGCTGACGACTTGTGTGAAGATGTCTTTCGAGACAGCACGGTTCATTAATTGGGTTTCGGCGCCAAACATCTCCGGTACTTCAGTCAAGATTGCGCTGCCGCCGCACGCGGTAAGACGGTCTGTGATCCGTCCGCACAGCGCGTTTGCGGTAATTCCTGAAAACGCGTCGGAGCTTCCGCATTTGTAGCCGATTGTAAGATGCTTGATCGAAACCTGCTGGCGTTTGAATGTTGCGGCATAGTCAGCGAGCTCTTCAAGCAGTTTCATTGCAGCAGCGAATTCGTCATCAACGTCTTGCGTAACGAGGAATTTTACTCTGTCAGGATTGTAATCGCCAAGCGCTGGTTGAAAGACTTCAAGGCAGTTGTTCTCACAGCCTAGGCTCAGGAACAAAACGCCTGCGGCATTCGGATTTTCCGAGAGGCCACGCAAAAGATTCTGGGTACATGCAAAGTCATCACCGAGTTGGCTGCAACCGGTATTGTGGGTGTACGCAAATACACCATCGACTTTATCGGCAAATTGTTGTGTCGCCTCTGCGGCCAGCTTCATCGCGGTGGTGTTTACGCAGCCGACGGTCGGGATGATCCAGATTTCATTCCGGATTCCGACCTTGCCATCAGCGCGGACAAAGCCATCGAATGTTAGGTCGTTACGTTCAGGATGCGGCTCAGCCGTCTGCTGTTTTGGGCGGTATGAGTAGGTCTCAAGTCCATCGAGATCAGTTGTCAGAGTCTGCGTGTGGACGTGCTCGCCTTTGCAGATGGCATGCGTGGTATGGCCGATTGGATGTCCGTATTTGATGACTGTTTCATGTTCAGCAAGTGCTTGCAGGGCGACTTTGTGGCCGAACGGGATGTCATTTGCGAGTGTAACTGTTTCGGAGTCTGTCACGGCGCAAACAGTTCCGCTTGTTAGTGGTTTCAACGCGACAGCGACGTTGTCGTCGGCGTGTATTTTCAGGAGTTGGTTACTCATAATAAGGTTCCTTCTGGTGTTGCGTCGTGCGATAGTTGCAGGTGTTTTTGACACGAAACGGTTTTGGTAAAGAGCGTAAAATTATCCCTCGCTGTTTGTAGCATACCGCATGTATCGTTGTATGCAACAGTACTCGAAAGAAAAATTTATGGACGAAATAGAACGTTTATTGAGGAGATTTAAGGGCAAATATTCCCAGAATTGCTCATTAAGCGGATTTATTGTATGCAAATTAGGGTTATAGGGGGGGTATTGAATTTAATTCTGCTGTGACCAAGGGGATTTTCCGCCCAGAATCAGTTTGAATGAGTTTTCTCGGCTGCGTTTCAGGTGTTCGACTGCGAGGTCTGCCGCCTCATCCCAGCTGCTCTGCAGGCAGGCGTTGACGATTTTAAGGTGCTCGTGCGTGGTCTGTGTCAAATCCGATTTTGCAAAGGTTCGGGTCAGGACGCGCAGTCTCGTGATCTGTCCGCTGAGCCGGTGGTTGATCTCAAGCAGGTATGTGTTCTGGCTGACATTGTAGAATAGTTGGTGGAACTTGTCGTCGATATCAAAATCACTTTCCTTTGAATCTGCCTCCAGTAAAGAATTGAATCGTTTGAATAAATCTACGTAAGTGCTTTGCGGAATCCTACTTCCGTAAGTGCGAATAACGTAGGGCTCGAGAAGGAGCCGGGTTTCGTAAAGCATACCGACTTCTTCGAAGTTCAGTGCGGAGATGACAATTCCCTTTTTTGATTTGATTTCGACAAGCCCTTCCTGCTCCAGTCTGTTGATGGCCTCGCGGATCGGCGTGCGGCTAATGTTTAGTTCGGACTGCAGCATCTCTTCTGTAATGACTGTTTCTGGAGCATAGTGGCAGAAAACGATGTTGTGGCGGATTGTCTCGTATGCCTTTGATTTTAATGTCTGCTTGGCCATTGTTGTGTCCGATTCTTATAAGTTTGTTGTATGCATGACAATTCTATTGCTCTTATTTAAATGTTATACCTGAATTTTCGTAT
>QKHZ01000120.1 GCA_003249795.1 bacterium
TTATGAAAACAGTTGATCTCGCACTTGATATTCTTGAGTATGTGGCAAACAACGAAATCCCTAAAATTACCCCGAAGGAAATCGCTCAAAAGCTAGGAATTAACCACAGTTCCGTTGTGCGGATTCTGAAAACTTTTGCAGCCAGGGGATATCTCCGGCAAGATGGAGTACGCGGCGGGTATTCTTGTGGTCCCGTTCTGACCGCATATGGGTTTGTTGAAAATGAGTACAAACACATTGTCACTGCAGCAATCAAACCGTTAAACGAATTATCGGATGCTGCTGGGGGAAAACTGGTCAATATCTCTGTACTGAACGGTAATCGCCGAATTCTGCTCTATCACACCGGACACACGGATCGACTTTTAATATATGCTTTCGGAATCAAGAAGTGGTACTTCTGGGAGAATGCAACAGAACAACTGCTGCTCTCCTCTCTCTCTGAAAAACAATTGAATAATGTAGTTGACCAAAATGGATTGCCTGAACGATTTGATTCGCAGCAGGAACTCTCTGAATATCTTAAAAAGGTCTTTACCGAGAGATGTGTTATTTTCTTTGGCGAGAAGCACCAACGATGGATTTTGGGTGGGCTGATTGTTGTTCCTGATTATCCTGCGGCAAGTATTGGCTTTGCTGTTGATACGGAAGAAGAGGCAAAACATTTATTACCGTCAGTCAGGAAATGCATCCGAACGATTGAACACAACCTCATGCCAGATGAACCTCAGTTTTTCTGAACACACTTAAAAAGTAAAAAAAACACCGAATATAAGGTATTGTTGAAAGTTTGATTCTTTCCAACGCTTCGTGTTCTGTCGTCCAGCGCATAACTAGTGTTCCGGATGCGGCTTGATCCCTGTTTTCTTGGACATTACTATCAACGAATATCCGCACTTGGGTAGACTAACTCTCACAATGCTTTCGAATCTTGCCTGTTCGTTCATTTTTCCAGAGAAAACAAAGGTTTTCATTTAAAAATCGTATAAAATCTTATCCCGAGAAAACATTTAACTCCAATAGTATCGATGCCGACGGAGTTTTGAATACCCACAGGGGCCAAGTTGCTGTTTGAACCCCAATTCTACACTGAACGACAAAGCACCTTTTTATCGTTGCCATGCATCTTAACTTCCACAATTATAAAAAGGAGAAGGTGAATCTGCTGGTTTATGATACGCCGGAGGAGCTGCTGGAGCAGATTGACAAATTCATTTGCCATTACAATAACCGTCGCAATCATGAGGGGATCGGCAACGTCACGCCGGATGACGTGTTTTTCGGCAGGCGTGAGAGTATTTTACTAAACCGCAAGAATGTGAAGAAGGCGACGCTGAACCGTCGCAGGGAAGAGAATAAAGGAAGCCGGAAAGGGATCATGATCGAGTCCGAAACCCTCTCTTAATTTCCAAAGCAAAATTTCCACTTACGCTGAAGATATACAATAAAGCGTTGGGGATTGCGCTTGTGAACAGTTTTCAGAGCTTTCGCGTTTTTTATTTGACCCGCTGGAATACGTCGGGCGAAGGTATATGGATAAAGCCTGAGCACTCAAAGTCGGGTTTCGGGGTCTGAAGCGGTGTAAAATGGTTTGGATCAATTCGGTCATACTGGATTCTCAGCGTGACATTCCTTCCTGTTGGCGTTTTGATCTCTAGGCGGTTGGTCTTTTCGTTGTAGCTCCATTCGGCTTTATTCTCGTTCGCCATTATACTCTTTGGCTTTATTGACGATAATCCTTGGATATCTTGAATTGAAGAAATATTTTTTAGTGTTATTATCAACGTCTTTTCTTCAGGAGTAAAGCAAACCCTGGGAAGTTCCAGCGGATAAAAATCGGTCAGGACAAACGGGCATCCTCCGGAGAGAAGCAGGGGAAGGTTTACTCTCTCGTTATAATTCCGATTGTAAAAGATCAATTTTTTATCGTTGATATCGTAAAGTTTCTGTATCGTGTCAATCGATTCTCCGGCTAGAAGAAGAAACATGAGACGGGAGATGAGCAAACCGGAAACCGAATGTTGAACATCAACGTCTGAATTGGGGAAATAACGTTCAAAGGTCTTATTGTATTCCTTTACCGTGTTCCAAGTATATTTGGCATACGGAAAGTAGACGTCAAAATCATCAGTGTCTCCGGACGCATAGAACAGGGTGCATATATAGGATGAGAAATAGGGGGCGGTACGATTATTCAGCATACTGCTATTGGCAAAGCAATCAGGTGTGAGGCATTCCCGGAATCCGACGTTTATGTTGTCTGGACCTAGCAATCCGTTTTCATGGCAATAATCCTTTGAGGCCAATCGCGCGATGAGAGAAAGCTGCCCTTTGGCCAAATGGTATGCGCCCAGTGCAATATCCTGGCTGTTTCCAATTTTCTGTGCCATGCGAAAATAAGAACAGTGACCGAGAAATGGCGCCTGAGAGCAGTCGACAACCGGCCCGTTGTCACCGTTATCGTTGCTTCCAGATTCCATCCATGCCCAGTCGTGAACGTTTTTATAGTAACCCCTCATTTTGTCGATGGTGAGATACTGTCCGTCGTGGGATGCTTCCGGTGAGGACAATGGGCGACTGTCACTCCAGATTTGACGAAGCAGGTCATATCGGTTGGTAATGGTCGACCACTTCTCCAGTAAATTCAGGTGTAGCCCCACTCCGTAGCCTCGATCGCCGAATACGCCGACATCACCCGGATCTTTGCTTTTGATTGAAAACGAGTAGAAGTATTTTTCTCCCGAGTACGGTTCGATCAAAGAACGCAACATGCGGTTGCTGCGGTATCCGTTGGCGGCAGTCATGCCGTAAGTGAACATTTCCTTGAGGTAATCCTGAAAGGCTGGGGTAAGGTATTGCCATTTACGTAAGGCAGCTCCCTGTGGCAAGTTTTGCGGATACCAGCTTCTGCACATGGCTTCATCATACAGGCGGAAACGGCTTCCTTCAATGTCGTCCATCGCATGCCGGTTCATCAGGGATACCTGATGGGGATCGGCACTGGTGTTGGCCGGAACAATAACCTGGGGAATTTGCGGAACCGCAAGCAGATAGCTGATCTGGTTTCCTTCCACGCCACGGAGTGGGCCGTACAGGGTCGGATAGTCCAGATCCTTAAGATTTTCAGGCAATAATGCGTCAAACCCCTTATCCGTCATCAGCGAGAGGATAGGAGGCAGTGCGGCGATTTCAAGTGGCTTGGTGTTCCAGTCGTCAGTAAATTCACGGAAGTAATAATGGTTGATAATCTCAACCTGTTTATTATCCTTGTCGTAGCGGTAAAATTCCCGAACATCCTGCGGATACGCCAATGCCGTACGCCCGAAGAAATCCGCCTTCGCAACTGCTTCGGGAGGAAGGTTACCACGCCAGTTGCCCGTCGGCTGTATGCGAACGCCGTAAGGAGTGTTCAGCCACAAAGCCCCCCCTTGCCGAAACATAAATACCAACTTGTCCTTTTGGCGTGTTATGGAAAGAGGCTGATGCTGGAAAATGATCTGAAGGGGGATATTACCGACATGGCCATTTAGATCAGTCGTGCTGTTCTTGCCGTTCCAGAGCATGATCCAGTTTGACCCGAGAGCACCGTTTTTCTCCAGATCATAGATTGTACCGTCTGCAGATGCTTCACCGGAAAATATTTTCCCGCCGGCTTGTCTGTATCCGATTCGTTCAAAGCTTTCAGTGGGGGAATCACTCAACTCGAATTTCTTGTACGCGCTTTCAACCAGCAATGAAGGGGCCACCAGGCAGGCATCCATCAGAAACGCATCATTATAGGAATGCTTCTTGTGTATCCAGTTGATTTCCTTGACCTTCACCTGCTCTGGAGTGCTGCCGGAGTAAAACATTCCGGGAAGATACCCGAACTCGATGTCAACATTCTCTCCGATTGTGGAAAGGCAGGAGATCGCATTTTCCATTTCCGGATCTTTTTCCCCGATGAAGTTGAAGCGGACAAGATAGTTTTCTTTTTCATTTTCCCTGGAGTTGACATACTGGCGGGCGATGGCTCCGCTTGCAAGGACCTGGTTGGCCAGCAGGCCGTCTCCTGAGGAATACGCCCCGAGCTTGTCGCTGGTCGTCCATCCGAAGCGACCGAAGGAACCGCCTCGGGTGACGCCTTCAGCGAAACCGTCAATTTCGGATTTGCAGGCGTCAATCAGTTGCTGAGCTCTGGATGCATTGGCGTCGATATTCTTGTCTTCTGAAACCTGTTTTATTATTGCAGGCAAGAGTTTTTCCAATTCGTCCAATTTTGCCGTGTCTGCATTTAGCGCATCCAGCTCCTGTATGGCGTTTTGTAATTCCGTGCAGCGGTAACCATCATAAACCGTCGCGAATGCTTGGTCCAGTTGCGTGTCATAACGGTTGATCTCACGGCTGTTGAGGTCAGCTGGAAGCGTTTTGCGAAGTTCCACGATTCCGTCTTCCAGAGAGGAAAGATAAATATCGTGTCTTTTAAGGTTGTTGATATCATCAATGATGCGATCAAGATTCCACGACAGCTTGCCACTGCCATAAATATTTTCTTTCAGTTGCATTTCCCTGATTTGTTGTGCGGTGGGGGTAGACAGACTGGCGCTCCAGCCTCCGGAACCGGTTTTTACGGTTAATTCCAATTGGTTGCTGCCTTTCTTCAACGGAAAAACAGCGTAAAAATAGTTATGCCCGAATCCTTTCTTGAAATACTGATCCGGAGTCACCTGTTTCCCATTTACCGAAAGTTTCCAGAACCAGTCTGCCTTGGCATTCAGCGCATATTCCCCGTTCTCCGATGCGTCTATTTTCGTGCTGATTGTAACAGTCTGCCCTTTACCGTACCCACCGTAAATCTTCGCGAAATTGATCACTTTCCCATCTTCTACAAGGACAGGTTCTGCTCCGAGAGACGAATTCCACGTGTAGGGGATTTCAAGCGGTTTGGTCATTACGGTGGGTGCGAATGAATTCAGGTTGTCCGCTTTGAACCATGAGAGTTCCCCTGTCATCCTCCGGTTAGAGAAGCCGGGATATGTTCGTGCAAAAATTTCAGGGAATTTCTGACTTTGCATGGTCTTGCTGAAAATCATTTTGCCGTTTTCCATGACCGCGCCGGTTGCCAGATCACCTTTCAAGCTGATTTCAAGCGTGTAGTCGACGTTCTCTTTCCAGTCGGAGCTTTCAGACGACAGATTGTCTGTTGTTTGGATGTCCGGCTTTCCGCAGTAGCCAAAGAAGATGGAATGCTTACCGTCTGGGGTTCGGTTCAGGGTCAGTTCCAAGAACGGCGTGTCCATCGGCGTACGTTTTTTACGGACAAACTCACGGTCAAGCACGACGATGCCCATCTTCTGGGTATTATTGTCTTCCGGTTTGAACACGTCGTATTTATGCGGACAGGATTTCATCGTTGCCTTGACAGCCAGATTGGGGCCAGCCTTCCACCCCCTGACAATGGCCATCGTATAGTCCGGGTAAATATCCAAGTATTCTGATTGTGTCTGGGTCAAACCGGTAAACATGTATTTACCGTCTACGATTTCCCCACCGATGCCCCGGAATATCCAGTTGTCGATGCCGGGATCAAAATTTGCATACGATGAGAAGTTGTCTTCGTAAATATCTGCTGCCGAGATTGTCATGCAACTTGAGATAAAGGCAAGCGCACACACTGCAGCACAAATCAATCTGTGTCGCATCAGGTTCTCCTTGATATATATGCGTTAATTTACTACCAACTATTTTTAAATGGATGCAAGTGTTTGATTGAGTTGTTGTCTACCCACTTGAACGGGTAGGCGTTAAAAGGATTGATCGGGTCTTCTGGAATAATTCGTCTGACATGTCCGTCAACGTAGAGCATGTTGCAGGTATTATTGTGACGGGATGCGGGAACCCCGGAGTTATTCGTCCAAGAATTTGCATATCTC
>QKHZ01000172.1 GCA_003249795.1 bacterium
CCTTTCAGATCGTCCTCGCGGCGGAAACTCGTGCGGATCTTGTCGAGCGCCTCGCGCTCAATCCAGCTTCCGGTTCCTGCGCTGGCAATCGCTTCCCGCCAGATCGCCAGCGCCTTGTCCTTCTGCCCCATGTTCTGCCGCATCTGCCCCAGCAGTAGTTGCAGCCGCACTTTCCGATACGCATCCGTACTTTTTCCGATCAATGCCTGACAGTCTTCAATAGCCTGATCGAGCAGTCCTTCCGCCATCTGCGATGACAGGATCTCCTCCTGCAGATCATAATCATTCTGGTGACCATCCAGAAGTTTTCGCCAGCATTCAATCGCCTCTTTCGACTTACCGTCACGCGCAAGTACCTTGCCCATAAGTTTCCGGATCTTAACCTCAATCTCCTCATCCGGCGATTTTTCCAGCGCCGCGTTCAGGCTGAGAATCGCATTTTCAAACCGCAAGGCGCCTGTTTCGAGTTCAGCTTTCTGATACAAGACCGCCGCAGAAGCCGGGCTTAGCTCAAGCGCTTGATCGTACATTTCAAGCGCTTTTGCAGTGTCGGCATTTTTCTCATAATAGAGCGCCAGCAGAATCCGCGAAATGACCGAGTCATCGTCTTTCAGATTCTTCAGCAAAAATGTTTCGAGATCCGAAAGCGTTGAGGTCTGTAGCCACGTGTTGTAGAACCGGTCAAATACATATCCGGGTGCAGGACGTTTCTTGAGAAGATCAAAATACCGCAGCGCCATTTCCTGCGGGTCTTTTGACGAAGCCGCCGAATCGAGGTCAGTACTCTGTGCGCTATTGGTTGAATCTTCGGGCTTTGCGACAGTCGAATCCTCCGCCTGAGCAAGCGGCAGGACAAACATACATATCGCCATAGCGCCCAATACCGAACGCTGCAGGATACGGTGCATATTTTCACATGACACATGTAGCGTAGCTGAGAGAGCCGTCATTTCAGTTCCTTCCCGTTTTGCCCGAATGGCACGATGTGTGCCCATTAGATAAACGGTTATTGTCTTCAGCGGTTCATTTTCGGCAAGCGAAAAAGAGCCATCGAAGGAACATCAGCTGACGAATCTGGGATGAATAATTAAGACATTTCTTGAATTTCCACAACATCAGTTAGAAGCGTCTGATCGTCTTCATCCAGCGTGAATGAAAGAACTCCGTTTTCATAGGAATATTCGATTGGAGCGCCATTCTTCCGCAACGTGACGGAAACCGGCTCTTTTTCTAGTTTGATTTCTACATTCCCTTCGCTTAACGAATCGATCATGGCATAGAGAACATTCCCCTTCCGGAAAGTGGGGACATTGCTGTTTACCGGCCACTGCCCCGGAACCGTATCGCAGATCACTTCCCTGTTTTCTTTCATCCATTCGGCGATCTGCTTCATCCTCTTATAATAGGCTTCCGGAAGCTCTCCACGCGCATCGGGACAGACGTTCGGCATATAGTTTCCGCCCCATGCGCATGATTCGCACAGGCATTTCAGAAAATATCCCGCAGGCTTATATAGTTCGTGCTTGCGGTATCCCCAGCCGCCGCTATTGAAGGTATTGCAATATTCCCACCAGCCCTCAGGGCGCTGTTCCGGAAATTTCACTTCCGGCGTCGAGAAGTCGCCGTAAAGATGCCCTCGCTGGTTTTTCAAAATCCCCGGCTGAAGCTTGCGGATCTCCTCAACAGTCATCGTCTGGTCTTTGACATCCATCGCATCATCATAGGCCACATTCTTGAACTCTGGAAAACGGCCGTCGAACCAGAGGATATCGATCTTTCCGTAATTGCTGAGAAGCTCCGTAATTTGCCCGCGGAGAAACTCGCGGAACCTGACCTTGTTTTCCCGCTCTTCCTCCGCCGTTCTTTGACGAAGGGTAAACGGCTTATGACGGGTGTCGAGCGGACGCCCCAGTTCATCTTTACCGAACGACATAAAGTCGCGATCCCACCGCCAATCCGGCGGCGAATAATAGAGCCCCACTTTCAGATCATTTTTACGGCAGGCGTCCACATACTTTCCGACCAGATCGATTCCGCCCGCATAATTTTTTGTACTGAAATAGCCATACGCACTCGGCCACAGCGCAAAGCCGTCATGATGTTTCGTCGTCAGCACGGCATACCGAACGCCTGCATCGCGCGCAGCGGCCAGCCATTTATCCGGATCATACCGGTCAGGTTTGAAGTATTTGGCTTGCTCCCAATATTTCTCCGGGGTCACGATCACTTCATCGAAATTCTCCCAGCCATACATCTCAAACGATTTTTGCTTGGCTCCCATGCCCCGCTTCATCATCCCCCATGACAAATCATTCTGCCCCAGAACACTTGAAAGGCCCCAGTGAATGAACAACCCCAGTTTCGCGCCAGCAAACCACTGCGCATCTGGATGGTTCGTGCGCACATACCGCGATTGTTCCGAAAGCGGAGCATTACCGATCACGGCATGCTGTGCATCCACCTCACTGTTCTTCGTCGGGTCACTCATTGTTGCTCCTATCGCTTTGTAAAAAACTGTACGTGCAGCGCATATTTCATGAATACACTTGCACTTTCCCCGCATTATAAAGTGTGCCCGTATCCGGCAAATTCTTATCCGCTATGAGTCCAGTCAATCGCGCGTTTGTCAGTCAAGAATACCGGATAGTCTGTCAGCGGCAATCCTTTCAGCGTCAGCCTCGATCCGTATTGAACCAGCGTCTCCATCGGTTCATACACATTGCCGCTCATACAATCGATCAACACCGGCTGCTCTAACTTGTTGTCACCCTCATCCGGCAGAACGCCTATACTCAGCGTAACATTACCCTCCCACTCCCGCTGCAAATCTTCCGGATAATACCAGCTATACAGCGGATACCCTCGCCGCAGAAATGACGCAGTGACGATACTCAGCGCCGGAATCGCCCCTTGGGCACGCTGATTATAATCCTCCATCCACGCATTCACAAACATCGTCTCAGGAGAACCGCATTCGCCATCCATCAGAGACGCGATATTGCGCATGGCATAATACGATTTTTTCGGAGTATAGCTTTTGCCGTTCAACAGCCCCAGCATTACCGGTGGCCGCGCTTCGCCACTGGCCTGCCGATACGTATTTTCCATCAGATCGGCAATATGGAAATATGCGATAAACTGCATGTCAGCCATATAATCAAGAAGAACCCTGCGCAGGACAAACTTTGCCTGCGTCTGTTCTGTTGCGTTATACGGCGATAAATTCCGGTCGTGATGGCCGTAGGTCTGCGACGGATATCCGCACTCGCCCTGCATTAACCGCACATGCGGCGCGTGCTTTGCAAAAAAACGTTTCAGACTGGCGATGGCAGTGAAATAGGTATGCTCCGGAATGCTTCCGTACGGATGGTGCGAAAAGAAATCAATCTGCTCTCCCAATCCGGCCAAAATACTGTCACGGATAAATTCCATCGCAATCCCTGCTGAGCACCCGATGATTTTCGCATCCGGACTCTCTGCTTTAATATGCGGGACGGTTTGCGCGACAAACTCCGCATAGTTTTTTCCAGACGGTGTTGATGGATACCAGAACGCCGGATGATTGGGTTCATTCCAGATCTCCCAATATTGAACCCTCCCCTGAAAATGCGCCGCGAGCGCACGAACATATCGTTGCCATGCCGCGCTGCATTCGTCGCCGAATAACGTCGGCACGCATCCCACCGCCGTGGGGTTGGGATGATCCGGCATATACAAGGGATTGCCAAAGGTCAGGTTGAACCACGGCTCGATCCCGTGCGAAAGCAAAGAGTCAACCATGCCATCAAGGATCGAAAAGTCATACCGCCCTTTTTCTTTTTCACAAAGGCACCATGCCGTCTGGCTTCTGGCGTACTTCACCCCAAGTCCGCCTGCGTACTCATAGCATTTTTCAGGTTTAAACATGAACCGGTCAATGGTTTCAAACCCGACGGCAAGGCGCGAGTTCGCAATCTCGACCGACTTCTTCGGCGTCAACTTTCCGCTCTGTTTCAGCCGGAGCGCCGGATCATTAAAGATATTCATATCCCCTCACCTTGCCTCCACTACTACAATACCAATGCATCTTGACTCACTAAGGACAAAGGCAGTATACCCCTCATTCTTCAGCAGCGTCAACAGAACGCAGTGCCTAATTTATATTGCCATAGTGCCACGTACGATTGACTATGGATATATTCCGGTTATACTTACACGGTACGTTTCTCGGGAGAAATCATGAAGCTAGACTTCAGTAAAATCGAATGGACAGCACTGCCGCTTGCCGATGTGAAGCGGGTAGTCAAATTCCCGTATCCTCTGATGGAAATCGGCACGATCCACAATCATGTAATGAGAAAGACTTTATTTACCAATAAACTTGAAATCACAATCCGGATCTCTTCGGCGGAGAAATTGGCAACAGACATCATCGATGGAATCACCTATAATACGCCGTATCCAAACGTCGCCGTCAAGATTCCGGGACGCGAGCATCAATACGCCGTTTCCGCGCCGCGGGACGCGATCTATTTTTCCTACGCCGCGGATCTGGCAGACTCGATGGCGGAGGCAAACCTGTTTGCCTCTCCACCGGTATGGACGGTCAAACTGACGACAGGCGTAAAACACATGATTCACGAATTGATCGAACTCATGTCGCACTCACGTGAATACGGCATTGCCGACAGAATGGATCTCGCTGCCTTTCGGCTTTATGAAGAATTATTGTTTATGCGCCACGACAGCCAGCATCAGGATGAATTCATCGAGACAAAAATGCAACGGATCGAGTCATACTTTCACATCCACTTCAATCAGGAGATCGATTTCGACAAACTGATCCGCGATAATGCGCTGTCGCGCAGATCGTTCTTCCGCCATTGGAAAAAACACTCAGATCTTTCTCCGAAACTGTACCTGCAAGAATTGAAACTTCAGGAAGCATGCCGCTTGATATCCGTCACAGATAAACAAATCAACGAGATTGCCGACCTCGTGAACTTCCGGGATTTTGCGTACTTTTGTGCCCTATTTCGCAAACGCTATGGACTGACACCGCTTCAATACAGAAAACAGCACGCCGATCATCAGGGCATCTAAATCGACATTCCTATTTTCGGTCGCTTTCGCCCCACATTTTCCAATAGATACAATTTAATCCAAGCCAGCAGCCCTGACACGAAAATAACTGGACAAAAACAATTTAACGCCAGAAAATATTGAGGGCAAACACAAACTTTTGGGCCACAACAAAGTATACCAAATATCAGCTATCCTGCCGATATTTACGATAAATGTATTAACACACTTATCATGAAAGTGATCTCCTATGAGAACCACTGCTCGACAGTCCCTTCAGGTCATGATCATCGCCGCACTCTGGCTTTGCCTTTTTGGCGGCATTCTATACAAACCGGCCTCAGCAACAGAGTCATTGAACACCCCCGAGGCCGTTTCAAAAAACATTGTATTCTTTATTCCGCATGAGAGTAATTTCTGGCTGCAAAACAAACAATACGCAGCGTCCATGGCACAGAGTCTTGGAACCAATCTGAAGATCGTCGTTTTCAATGACAATCCGGACACGCTTGTTGCGGAAGTCGAAAAAAACTGCCGCGAAGGAGTGGATGCGATCATCTTCATGTCGTTTAGGCAAACGGGCGAAAAGATCCTTGAGATTGCAGAGCAATACAAAACCCCTGCCTTTCTGATCAACACGAAAATTGAAGGCATCGATTACTCGCCGCGGACAAAATACGCCTATTGGGTCGGAGAATCAACCCCGGACGACAAACAAGTCGGCTCGACCTTGATCCAGCATCTGCTGGAAATGGCACGCAAGCAAGGGATCGAGCAATACAACATTCTGGGCATTGAAGGCAACCCGGAAGAAAACGCATCAAAACAACGGCGAGAAGGTTTTGAGGAATATCTGAAGTACATCCGTGGCGTAGAGTCAAAACAGATCGTTACCGGCAACTGGAAAGCGGACAAAGCCAAGGATCTTTTCAAAGAACACTATGCAAAAAATCCTGCGCTCAACATTGTCTGGTGCGCCAGTGACAGGATGGCTCTCGGCGTCTCCGAAGCAGCACAGGAGCTGAACCTGAAGCAACCGATCCTGATTGGCGGCGCCAACTGGGATGCAAAGGCACTACAGGCCATCCGGCAGAACCAGATGCATGCGACCGTGGGCGGGCACTTTATCGAAGGGGCTACAGCGGTTCTGCTTCTCTACGATTACCTCAACCATCAGGACTTTGTCACCGAGGGACTCAGCTTTACGACCCCCATGCTGACAATCACCCCAGAGAATATCGACGTCTTTTCATTCTTCCTGCAAGTCAAACCGGAAGACATTAATTTTTCTGAATACTCAAAAGCGAAAACCCGCAAGTGGCCGAAATATTCGCTGAGCCTCTCGCATCTTGCAAAAGACCTCTATGAGAAACAGGCAACGAGCGTCTCACTGTCTGATTTGACCGACGACGAAAAGAAGTGGCTCTCTGAACACAGAACCATCACGATGGCTGTCATGAACGCGTGGCCGCCGATCAACAGCGTCGGCCCCGACGGCACGCCCGAGGGACTCAGCATGGATATTCTGCGTCTGCTTGAGCCCCGTCTCGGCATTCGCTTTCAAATCAAGCCCGCCCCGTTTGCAGAGAATATTGCTGCCGTAAAAGCAAAAACAACCGATGCGCTAATGGAAGTGACCCCCAGACCGGATCGGGAGGAGTTTCTGAATTTTACCCGCCCGTATCTGACACTCCCCCATGTCATCATCTGCCGAGTCAACGACATGGGATACCATAGCGAAAACGATCTGAACGGCAAAACGGTTGCGTTGGAAAAAGGATTCTGGAACGTTAACTATTTCCAAACGAACTATCCGGAGGTGAAGATCGAGGAATATCCGGATACCGAAGCATGCCTGACGGCGGTCTCTGTAGGTAAAGCCGATGCTTATGCGGGAAATCGTGCCGTAGCGACGTATCTGATGGCCAAACAGCTTCTGACCAATCTGCACGTACAGGCAAACCTGCAGACACCGGGTTCCATTCTCGCCATCGGTACCCGGAAGGACTATCCTCTGCTTACGTCGGCAATGGACAAAGCGCTTGCAAACATTTCCGAGACGCAGAGCCAGAAGATCTTCGCGAAATGGACCGGCACACTTACCGACCAGACCCGCATCCCCCTCACTCGTGAAGAGGCGGCATTTCTGCGGGACCATCCAACATTGCGCGTCCATAATGAAATGGACTGGCCGCCGATGAATTTCAACCAGAACGGTAAGCCGCGCGGACTTTCCATCGAATACATGAACCTGATCGCCCAACGGCTGGGGATTACCGTCCAATACGACAGCGGCCCGACGTGGGACGAATTCATGGTGAAGATGCGCAACCACGATCTTGATGTGATGCTGAATATCATCAAGACGCCGGAGCGATCAAAGTTTTTGCTCTTCACAAAACCATACGTCCGCAACATGAACGTGATCGTCAGCCGCAAGGGTGATGATTTCCGCGAGGTCTCACAACTGCAAGACCATACCATTGCAATTCCCAAGGGATTTTTCTACGAAGAGATCCTTCGAGAGCGGTATCCAAAAATCAAACTGGTGACGTTCGCCAATATGGAGGCATCGCTGAATGCCGTCGCACTGGGTAAGGCTGATGCGACCATGGGCGCGGATGTCGTCATCCGGTATCTGTTCAACCAGAACATGCTCTCCAACCTGTTCGTAAGCGGTGAAGCGGCGCTAGGAGATTCCGAACGACTGAACTTGCGCATCGCCGTGCGGAACGACTGGCCGCTATTGCAGTCGGCGATCGACAAGGCGATGGACAGCATTAACGAAGAAAAGATGAGCGAATTGCGCGCACGATGGAACGCGGCAATCACAGAAGCGCACGACCCGACAGTAGAGACCGCCGCCGGATCTTCCGAGACAGCAAAAGAAAGCTTGCTGCGAATCATCAGGCTGATTATCGGCACGATGATCGTGATTGTGGTTCTGATCCGCCTTCTGCTGCGGTTCTGCGCCAACTACCTTCCCAGCGGCCTGAAAACCGCGGGTGCAAAGTCAATGGGCGTCGTAATCATGTCCGCCTTCATCACGGCAGTAGTGATCGGATCGCTGATCGGACTGCACAATATGGAAAAACGCACGCGAGAAGACAACGGCGACCTGTTGAAAATCATGCTGCAGTCGACTCACGAACAACTGTTCTCCTGGTTCAATGATCAGAAACAGACGCTTCAGGAAATCGCTGCGCGTCCTGAAATCATCCCGTTTACTCAAAAGCTGATCGAGATCTCCATGGATCAACTGACACTTGCCAAGTGCCCCTGCCTGCGCATCTCCAGGGAATTTTTCACTGGAGTTGACGGAAACGCGAAGGGGAATCCCTATCTGCTGCTGAGTACGGACTGCGTCACCTTGTCTGAAGACACGGACAATCATCTCGGGCAGATCCACCCTCTTGCCAAACAGTTCCCAACTCGTTTTACACAGGTTGCCGGAGGCGAAACCGTCCTGATCCCATCGTTATACATCAACGACGGCAATGACACTCAATCCAAGCGCCTTTTGCACATCGCAACCCCCATTCTGGACAAGACAGGAAAAGTCATTGCGATCCTTGCAAAAGAGTACGACCCGGCAAAACGGTTCAGTCAAATCCTCAAGGCAGGACGCATCCGCGATACAGGCAAAAGCTTTGCCTTCAACCGAAATGGTATTATGCTTTCGGATGCGTGTTTTACTGACCAGCTGATTACACTCGGGATTCTACATGAAAACGAATCGACAATCGGTAATCTGACGATCTCCGATCCCGGCGGTGATCTGAGCGCAGGTTATCATCCGGCGCATCGATCCAAAGATTGCCCGCTGACGTATTCTGTTTTCCACGCATCGCGCGGATCATCAGGAATCAATATCAACGGATACCGAGACTACCGGGGCCGACGCGTTCTCGGCGCATGGTTATGGAATAACGACCTTGACATCGGCATCGCCAGCGAGATCGATGAGGACGAAGCGATCAGCACCTACACATCCAACCGGTGGGTAATCCTTTCGATTCTATTGATAACAGTTCTACTCGCACTCGCGCTGACAGGGTTTGCCCTCTGGAGCGGTGAAGCGGCTAAACGCGACCTTGCCATGGCCCGGGACAACTGGGAGCGCATCGCCAACGAACGGGAAGAGTCGCTGCGTAAACGCGCCGAAGAGCAGAGGCAATCGAAACTGGAGATTGAACGGCAAAAAGATTTCCTGATGACGACCCTCGACTCCCTGTCACATCCGTTTTACGTGATTGACGCCGCATCATATGAAATCGTAATCATGAACTCGGTCGCAAGGCAACGTGGGGCAACCGGCGCCACGACATGCCATGCGCTGACACACCATACCGGCGTCCCCTGCTCCGGGGAAAAAGACCCGTGCCCGCTTGATACAATCAAACACACAAAGCAGCCTGTGGTTGTTGAGCATACTCACTATGACCCTTCCGGTGCGGAAGTGATCGCCGAAGTGCATGGCTATCCGATCTTCGATGCATCGGGCAACGTCACACAGATGATCGAGTATTCACTGGACATCACCGAACGCAAACGGCTTGAACTCATCGACCAGTCACGCAGCCGGATTCTTGAAATATTCTCGACAGAGTGCGACCTAGACGAATTCTTTACGGCCGTAATGCGCCATGTCGAGGATATTTTCCCGGGACACCCGGCCTCGATTCTTCTTCTTGACAACGATGGACGTCGCCTGTGCCGTGCGGCAGACACTGGATTACCAGACTTTTATAATGACGCCATTGACGGGATCGAAATCGGCCCCGATGTCGGCTGTTGCGGAGCCGCCGCTTACACGCGCAAACGTGTCGTGACCGAAGATCTGCAGAGCCATCCAAACTGGACGAAGTTTGCAGAACATACAAAACGGGCAAACCTCCACGCATGCTGGTCAACTCCCATTCTCTCGTCCAGCGGCAAAGTTTTCGGAACGTTTGCCATCTACAGCCACCAGATCGCCGCACCCAACGAAAACGATCTGAACCTTCTGGACGACACCGCCCGACTGACCAGCCTGATGATCGAACGTAAACAGGCAGTAGAATCCATCCGCGAAAGCCAAGAGCGGTTGAACATGGCACTGCACGCGGCAAATCTCGGCCTGTGGGACTGGGATCCGGAAACAGACACACTCTACACCAACGCCATCTGGCAGACGATGCTGGGGTATCCCGCCGATGAAGATCTCGGCTCGACTTCGGAAAAATGGCGCTGCAGGATCCATCCCGACGATCTAAAAGCGACGATCGATGCGCTGCAGGATCACCTCAGCGGACAAACAGAGGACTACCACACTGAATACCGAATCATCTGCGCCGACGGTTCATACAAATGGCTTCTGGATATCGGCAGAGTCACCGAACGCGACCACAACAATAAACCGACCCGCGCCATCGGCATCCATATGGATCTGGACGATCAGAAGAAGGCGCAGGCCGAGTTGGAAGCGGCACAGATCAACGCGGAGCTTGCCCGTCAGGTTGCTGAAGAAGCGACCCGTGCCAAGAGCGACTTCCTTGCCAATATGAGCCACGAGATCCGCACCCCGATGAACGCGATTATGGGCATGGCCCACCTGGCACTGAAAACGGAGCTGAATTCCAAACAGCGCAACTATGTCGAAAAAATCAATACGGCAGCGCATGCGCTTCTCGGCATCATCAACGACATTCTTGACTTTTCAAAAATCGAAGCAGGAAAACTGACGATCGAAAATATCGACTTTTCGCTGGAGGAAGTTCTGGGCAATGTATCCACCCTCATCGGAATGAAAGTGCAGGAAAAAGGGCTGGAATTTCTGGTCAAGACAGAGAGCGATGTCCCGCACAACCTGCATGGCGACCCGTTACGTCTTGGACAAATCCTGATTAACCTCGCCAACAACGCGGCCAAGTTCACTCACGAGGGCGAAATCGTCATCATGACCGAGCTGAAGGAAGACCGTGGCAACGAATTGGAACTGATGTTCTCCGTGAAAGACACCGGCATCGGCATGACACCCGAACAACAGGCGAAACTGTTTCAGGCCTTTGCGCAGGCGGATGTCTCCACCACACGCAAATACGGCGGCACAGGCCTCGGATTATCGATCAGTAAAAAATTGTCTGAAATGATGGGCGGAACGATCTGGGTCGAAAGCGAACAAGGTGCCGGCAGTACATTCCGCTTTACCGTCACACTGAAGCGCGCGGAGGCAAAAACGGCCCGCGTGCTGGCTCCCCATCCCGACCTGCGCGGGATCCGCGTGCTGATCATCGACGACAACGCAACATCCCGTGAAATTCTGGAAGAGATGCTTTTGAATATGGGCTTCCGTGTCGGGCAGGCTTCCAGCGGGGCTGAAGGGATTGAAGAGCTGCATAAGACACTGCAGGACGATCCGTATAAGCTCGCGATTCTGGACTGGAAAATGCCGGGGCTCAACGGCATCGAAACCGCCAGCCGCATCCGTCAGGACACCAGCCTTACGATTATGCCGAAGCTGATCATGCTGACGGCGTATGGACGGGAAGAAGTGATGCTTGATGCAGGAAAAGCGAAACTTGATGGCTTCCTCGTCAAGCCGGTTACGCAATCGGTTCTGCTTGACGCCCTCATGCAGGCATTTGGAAAAGACGATGAAGGTCTCTCTTCACATCCGGGTCAGACAGGAATGGACAAGAGCGAAGTCGCCGATATTCAGGGCGCAAAGGTTCTGCTCGTCGAAGACAATGAAATCAATCAGGAAGTCGCAACCGGCATTCTGGAAGATGCCGAGTTAAATCTCGACATCGCCGAAAACGGCGCGGTTGCAGTCGAAAAGGTCAAAGTGAAAAACTATGATCTGGTGCTGATGGATATCCAGATGCCGGTAATGGACGGATATACCGCAACACGAACGATCCGGGAACTTGGGCCAGAATATTCAAAAGAAAACCTGCCGATCATCGCCATGACTGCAAACGCCATGGCCGGTGACAAGGAAAAGGCCGTCGACGCAGGCATGAACGATCACGTGTCAAAACCGATCGATCCGGCACAGCTCTTTGCCGCACTCAAGCAGTGGATCCGTCCTGACTCTCATCGCGAGAAGCCCATCCGCCAAGGGCAAACGCAGGCCGCCGCCAAACCGGAAACGCAAGGACTACCCGATTCGCTTCCTGGCATCGACATTCAGGACGGCCTTAGGCGCGTGGCAGGAAACGAAACGCTTTACCGTAAGTTGCTTGGAAAACTGATTGAACAGTTCCATGACGCAGACCAACAAATCTGCCAACTGCTCGACTCCGGTGATCATGAGTCAGGCACCCGCCATGCCCACAGCCTCAAAGGCGTTGCCGGAAATATCGGCGCCAAAGATCTGCAACAGGCGGCTGCAGTTGTCGAATCGGCGATTCAGGAAGGCCGGACAGAAAACCTGCCCCAACAACTGCAGGCACTGGCCGATGCGTTCCGCACCGTGCGCACTGGCATCGAGACCATTCTTCCTTCCGAAGCGGAGAAGGCGCCGCTGGCTGCAGGCGAACTCGAAGAGTTGATGACACTGCTGGAATCACTTGAACCCCATGTGCGGTCACAAAAGCCCAACCGCTGTAAAGACGCGATCGATACGCTGGAATCGAAGACATGGCCGCAGCCGCAGGCGTCCAACGTTGCGGAGCTGACCCAGCTCATCGGCAAATACAAATTCAAACCCGCGCTATCCCTGCTCGAAGAACTTCTGCAGAAGAAAGGAGAGGCGTGAACCAGCCATACAAAGACGAACCAGAGACATCCACGATCCTGATCGTGGACGACACCGAAGCCAACATCGATATTCTGGTCGATGCGCTGGGTGAGGAGTACGACGTCATGGTTGCCATGGACGGCGCAACAGCGCTGGAGATGGTCGCTGATGAAATCCCGGATCTGATCCTGCTCGACATCATGATGCCGCAGATGGATGGCTATGAAGTGTGCAGACGGCTCAAGGACGATCAGAAAACGCGCGAGATTCCGGTCATCTTCCTCACCGCAATGAACGAAGTGACCAACAAGACAGACGCCTTTGCCATCGGCGCGGTTGATTACGTCACCAAGCCCTTTGAAATGCTGGAGGTGCAAGCGCGGGTCAAGACCCATCTTTCGATTCATCGCCTGAACCGGGAACTGGCCGTGCAGAAGAAAATCGCGGAGGAGCACGCCGAGGTTGCAGAACTTGCCGCGCGCACCAAAGCGGAGTTTCTCGCCACCATGAGCCATGAAATCCGCACGCCGATGAATGGTGTTCTTGGAATGGCGCAACTTCTGCTTGAATCCAATCTTGGCGAAAAGCAGCGGGAATACGCCAACACGATCTACACATCCGGCAAAGCACTAATCGCGATCATCAACGACATCCTTGACCTGTCAAAACTCGAAGCCGGAAAGATGACGCTGGAGACAATTGCATTCGATCCGCGGCAGATGATCCAGGCTGTCGCCAATCTCATGCGCCAGCGCGAAGAGGAAAAAGGACTCCGAATTCTTATCGGAGTTGATGACGATATTCCGCAAGTACTTCTTGGCGACGAAAACCGGATGCGACAGGTCTTGCTCAACTTTCTCAGCAACGCAATCAAATTCACCGATGCGGGAACCATCACTATCCGCGTGCAGCAGACTGGCGACCGCCTGCGTTACGCCGTACAGGATACAGGCATCGGCATCGACGAAGAGGGAATGCGGAAACTGTTCAAAGATTTTTCCCAGGTCGACTCATCCATCTCACGCCGCTATGGCGGAACGGGGCTGGGACTGTCTATCTGCAAAAAGATCGCGACACTGATGAACGGAACCGTTGGTGTCGACAGCACATTAAACGTCGGTAGCACCTTCTGGATCGAAGTTCCGCTGCAGGTCAGTACGCAACACGCAGCGCTTTCAGCAGCAAGCTCAGTCACCTCGCAACTGCTGCACCTGCCGCCCCTGCGCATTTTGCTGGCGGAAGACAACAAGGTCAATCAGGACGTCGCCTGCGCATTTCTTTCTGGCGACAAACATGAAATTACGATTGCCGAAAACGGGCGTCAAGCCGTCGATGCGTTCGCCTCCGGCGAGTTTGATCTCATTCTCATGGATATGCGCATGCCGGAGATGGACGGGATGCAGGCGGCAACCGCGATCCGCAAACTTCCACAAGGCAGCTTGATCCCTATTCTGGCACTGACAGCAAACGCCACGCAAGAGGATAAAGAAAAGTGTTTGTCTTCAGGCATGAACGGCTTCGTCCCCAAGCCGATCGAAAAACAGCGGCTGATGAAAGCCATTGCGGATGCGACAGGAGTCCAACCACTCTCAGTTGAAAAATTGGAAAAGCAGAACGACCCGACTGGCGACGGCATTGTTAATGCAAATTCGCTCCGGGATCTTGAAGCCAGCAGCTCAACAGAACGCGTGCTTATGATTCTTGGAGAGTTTCTCCAAAAAACTATTCCCATCGCTGAAGCGCTGCCACAACATATCAAGGCCAAGGAGTGGGACAAGCTCGAGTTTGACGCCCATCATGTAAAAGGGGCAGCGGCAAATCTTGCCTGCATGGCTCTTGCAAGTCTCACCGAAGCAATCGAAAACGCGGCGCGTAGCGGCGAGTATGAAAAAGCTGAAACATTAGTGAATCAGATCGCACAAACAGTCAACGATACGTGCAACCGTCTTCAGTCTCTTTATCCGGAAGCGATAGCACATGCCCCCGCGCCTGAAAACAACGAGCCGCCCCTCACGCAGGAATTGCGCACAGAGTTGGAAACATTGCAGGCGGCACTCTCTCAACAGGACGCCACTCAGGTCGAAACACTTCTCGACTCTCTGGTGGGTCAGTCGCTGCCACAACGTTGGATGTCATTGCTTGGCGAGATCGAAGTCCTGACACTCACTGATACATATGAAAAAGCCCTTGAAGTCTTGACAGAGGTAATGCGCTCTTATGACCAGACACATGCGTCTGCAACTATTTCTTCAGAGGGCGGCATGTCATTGCGCGCGTTGCGTGATGCTCTTTCCACCAAAAAACCCGCGGCGATTCAGGAAGCAATCCGGCAGACACAAGAAACGGTTCACCCAGCGATTCTGGGACCAGCAATGCAGAACGTGCAGCGACATGTTACCCAATACCAATATAACAAGGCAAAGGACATCATCGAAACCTTGCTGGTTTCGGTGAACCATATTTCATAAGGAGACATAATGAAGACGTTGAATGATTGCCTCGTACTTGTCGTCGATGATACTCCGGCCAACATCGACATCCTTCTGGAAGGACTCGGCAGCGAACCGTATGAAGTCGCAGTCGCGATCGACGGTGAAGCCGCGCTAGAGTTTGTGGCCGACACCGTGCCGGATCTGGTTTTGCTTGATGTGATGATGCCGGGAATTGACGGCTATGAAGTCTGCAAACAATTGAAGGAAAATCCAGCAACCGCTAAAGTTCCGGTCATCTTCCTGACCGCTCTCGATAAAGTCGAAAACAAATCAGCCGGGTTCGAGCGCGGGGGCGTGGATTATGTAACAAAGCCTTTTGAAATCGTCGAGGTGCGCGCACGCGTGCGGACACATCTGGAACTCTCACTCTCGCGTGACGCACTCAGCCAGCAGAATGAGATTCTCGAGATCAAGGTCAAAGAACGGACGAAGGAACTGCTGCAGGCGCATGAAATGCTCAAAGAAACCCAGCTTGAAACAATCATGCGGCTGGGACTTGCCACCGAAATGCGCGATGACGACACCGGCGCACACGTACAACGCATCCGCTCGACAGTCAAGTTTCTGGCAATGAAACTGGGAACACCGGAAGAAGAGGCGGAACTGTGGGGACTGGCCAGCACGATGCACGATATCGGCAAAGTCGGTATCCCCGACGCCATTCTGCTCAAACCAGGAAAACTCACCTTTGAGGAATTTCTCGTTATCCAGGAACACACCACCATCGGCGGCAAGATTCTCGAAAACCCAAAGTCCAATCTCATCCGGATTGCTCATGAAATCGCGATCGGCCATCATGAAAAGTGGAACGGCAAGGGTTACCCCAAAGGGCTGGAAAAATTCAACGTACCGCTAGCGGCAAGACTGACTGCGATTGCCGATGTGTTCGATGCGCTTGCGTCCAAGCGCCCGTATAAAGACCCTTGGCCGCTGGAAAAGATTGTTGATTTACTTAAGAATGAAGCAGGTGAACATTTCGACCCGCGCATTGTCGAGACCTTTCTGGACAATCTCGACACCATTCTTGAAATGCGGGAATCTGTTTAAGGCTAGAAATCCGTGCGGCCGCTACCGAATTGCCGCCGGGGTATTTTCGCTGTCAAGCTGCAATGTCTGTGCAATCCGGTCGAGTAGCACCTCCCGCTCGACCGGCTTGACAACGTATCCGGAGATCTGCTCTTCCTTGCAGCGCAGAACCGCGTCTTTGTCACCGCGCGAGGTCAGGACAACCACCGGCAGATGTGCGCTCCATTTCCGCAACTTGATAACATGAATGAATTCAAAACCGTCCATCTTCGGCATCATCAGGTCAACAAGGATCAGAGAGAACGGAGTATCTGCCAGATGGCGTTTTCGGATCAACGCCAACGCGCTGTAACCGTCAGCCGCTTCCTCGACAATATAGCCGCAGCTTTCAAGAACATCGCGAACAATCCCGCGCGTGGAAGCATCATCGTCTGTAACCAGGATCCTCTTTCCGGCAGGCGCCTGAAAACCTTTGGGTACAGCCGTCGCAGGAGACGGTTTTGCAGATGTGATCTGCGGTACATTTGCGGCAAGAGCATAAAGACTCTGTTGTGTCCTGCGCTCAACCACAATGCGCAGCCGCACCGGCAAAGAAATCTGATCCAGTAACGTTTGCGAATAACACTCCTCGGCGCCTGCACGCGCATATTCAAGCGCCGCCTGCAGATCCTCCTGCGGCTGAATCATGATCACGGGAATGTCCGGCTGGCAGTTATTCATTTCCGAGAAAACGTCACCATGGTTCAACTCCGGCAACGTCGTATCACACAGCACAAGCGACACAGGATTTGCCGCAATCATTTCCAGCCCTTCAACCACCCCGCCTGCACACCGGAGATCGAAAGCAATCGAATCACTGGAACTCAGAATCCCGGCAACACGCGCACACAATGCCTCATCAGTAGACAAGAGCAACACTGACAGCGGAGTATTCTGCACCATGATTGCACTCCCGATTTCACATGAGGACTGCTTCGTGGCATTAATTATACCCCTTTCGCGATTTACGGTAAAGAACTAATCACAAGCATTTAGCTCAGTTTTATTAACGCGGTTTTGTATTCAATGCGACATATCACAGAGAATTTATCGCAGCCAGACGCGTCCGTATTCCTTCGCATCCTTGCTCTGCACAATTCCGGAAAACAGACGCAAGCCGTGGCGTTTTGCTTCGCGGGCCGGATCAATGTCATTGACTGCCAACGCAAAACCGATCACGCCACCCGCCTTGAGCGGCGTCTGCACATCAAACTCACTCCACGGAAAGAAAACGTCATAAGTCGTCACGTCCCCCTCACGCGTCACCGTTGCCGCCGCGTTTTCACTGAGAGCATTATTTGTCAGCGTCGGACTGTATGAGCGATGACGGAATACCTGCGCGACTCCATCGCGGCCGCCAACAGAATACTCAAACACACGGTGTCCGCCTAATCCTGACCCCAGAACACCGGCCTGCCACGGTTTATCTTTATCCACATCAAATGCGATCTGAATCGAATCCGCCGACCAGATCAACTCGGGACTGACACCGGCGTATTCCTGTGCATGCTCATCATCTTTCACGCGAACCTGCACGCGAATCCCGTTTTCATTATAACTCAGTTTCAGATCCGCCTGACAATCCACAACACCATCCGGAACCGCACCCGCCTCGCCAAACCGCCCCCACTCGGAGAAATCACTCCACTGCCCTTGCGACGCATCGCCTGCAGCAGACAGAACGGTACCGGAAAACGGATACTGAATGCCGTCTGATTTTTCCTCATCATTCTGTGCGGCCGATTCAACCGCCAGCCCGATCGTCGTCGAAAACTTCTGCGCAGGCTGAATGCCGGACAATACAAACGCAACCTGACGCGTCGCATTTGCCGGAATCCGAAGACGCGTCACACGTCCCTGATCCAAAGAGACGCAAGCGGTTTGTTCGGAGTCAGCCCGGTTGGAATGCAGCGTCACCAGAACAGACGGCTCCGTTTTTTTCAGCGGCCAGTACAGTTCGCAGCGCTGGATTGTCAGCGGCGACACAATCTGCACCGGCTGTACAGACCACGCCTCAGCCGTTCTCATGAATCCCGTATACATCCCCGCAGAAAGCCCCGCCAGCGTTTTCTCACTGTTCATCTCAGCAAGCGGCCAGACAAATCCGTCAGGCAATGCAGTACTTGCTGTTGTTGTGAGTTCCGGAAGAATCGAGACAGAACCCGCTGCCTGCGCATCGGCCTCAAGATATACCGGATCTTCTGTGCAACTGACCGCGCCTGCATCAACGGCAACCATCTTGCCGAACAGATCCGCTGCGCGCTCGACGGCAAAAGGCAACCGCACCACACGCTCCGGCCCCGTGCTCCACAGCGCGAGCTGCAATTTCCCCTCGCGCGTTCCCATCACCATGTGCACATCCGGTGTCAAGCGAAAATACCCCAGCGGAAGCGATGCGGCAAACCACTTTGAAACAGCGGAAAACGCAGCATATCCCGGACGCGGACGGCTCTCCTGATCAACCAGTGAAAATCCCGCTTCACCTGCATTGCGCGTATTAAACTGCAATGCAAAAAACACCATCGCATCAATCCCCTGGCTCCAACCCAACGCGAGTGACCGGGCCACATATCGCGTGCGCGTGCGTGGATCGACTGCCGGTTGCCAAGTCCCATCGGCCATCGTCCAGCCGAACTCTGTCAGATAAACTGGTTTTGCTGACTGGTCATATTGCATGAGCAGTTTTTTCAGTTCAATAATGCGCGTCAGAAAATCACCCTCGGGAGGAGTGCCGTCAACATACGCATGCATCGAAATAGCATCAAGGTGTTTAAAAAGTCCTGCGCGCGCAAGCCCCTGCAGATCACCCAGACGGATTGAATAAAGACACGGGCCTGCCAATTTGAAACGCGGGTCGGCCGCTTTGAGCCCCGCCCGCACCGCCTGCGCATACGCGACCAGTTCCTCGCGCGTTCCCTTCCAATGCGCCAACGGTTCGTTATACATCTCCACCACCGCAGGCAATGAATGTGTCATCGCAAATGTCATGACCGCATCTGTCACCAGCCGCCAGTCCTTGGCCGGATAAAACGGATTGCCGAATCCCGGCTTCTTGTAATTTTCAGGAAGCTGCATCGACCAGAGCGGCATGCCGAAGGAAAACACGCCAAGATAATCTAAGCCGTCACGGTTTGTGTACGCGCGATCAACCGGTTTTCCGTTTGGTGTCGGATTGCCACCGGATAACGTCGCTTCTTCTACTTGAGCAATCGTCACATCGCGAAACGAAGTCATCCGACGATTCCAGCGCGCGCCAGCGAGTTTGATCAGCGCCGCATCCCCATGCACATTCCACAGGCCGAACACAGACTTCATCCGCCACTCTTCCGGAATCGGTTCTCCCAAGACGACAGCGGCGATTTCCCGCGTAAGGACATCGCCGTTTTTCATCTGCGCCTGAACATGAACCTCATACCAGCCCGGTTCCGGCAGAGGAATCTGCCACTCCCCCGGGCGGGCCTGACCAACCTCCTTCCATCCGGCTGCATCCTGATACCATGTTTTGACAGACGCACTCACCTTTTCGATGACTTCCGGATTGTCCGAGCGGTAGCCAAGGATTGCCGAGTCTGTACTGAATATGATCCCTTTGTTTTTCTGCCAGCCCGGAGGCGTCACATCATACCGGGCAAAGATAACTGGCGCTTTTGCCGTGGGAGTTACCGAGGCCGTTGCGCTGACTTCTGCGGCTGACGTTGCAGCACTCTCTGCAATGCCTGTTATTGGAGCCGTTGTTTTATCAGGTGCCGCCTGACTGACGGTCGCCTCCTCCGGTTTTACTCTCACCAGCAAAAGCGTATCCAAACGCACTGCCGACTTTTTCGTGCGATACGACAAGTGCAATGAAGCCCCGTCTGCCAACTCGACCGATCCGAGATTCACCCAGCTGATATTAGCTTTCGCCACCGTCACGCCGCTTTCCGGAACACCTGCAGCGGTCTTCAGCGCCAACTCCGCACTGCCGGACGGCGACACCATCACCCGCGCAAACGCGTCATAAATTCCGTCCGTCAAACCTGCATTTTCAATCGACCAGACAAATCCGTGCCACGGTAAATCCTTGTCAGCCCCGCGTGCGGCAAAGCGGCTGTGATCATACGGCACATGCGTCGACCAGTATTTGTCATCCGGGGTATTGGTCTGGCAGAAAAACGTGCGCTGCTCCTGTGACGGGGCTTTAAAAATATCGCCGTCCTTTTTCGTGCGCTCGCCTTCAAAATAGGCATAGTCCGTTTCAGCCTCCGGCAAAGATACTCCCGCAGGCAACGACGAGGTATGCACATAAACCTGTTTCTCTTCGGCTCCGGCACAGGAACCGGCAATCATCAGCCCCGCGCACAGCAACATCGAACGGACACGTAAACCCAACCGGAATCTGTATTCCATCACGACTTCCTTTATCTGAAAGATGCCTGAAAATAACGTCAAAACATTTTTTATGATCCCGCGAAACCAAGCTAGAACACGTACGCGGTATCGGTTACATCATATACTTTTTGAAAATGCGGGAAGAGCACGTTCTTGTCGTTTGCATTCACCATCGGAATCGAAGACACATGCCCGTCGAGAAACCAAAATCCGGCACGGCCGTCATGACGGAAATGCGAGTTGAAATACGTGCCGTTGTTCCAGCTGATCATATAGCACTGATGGATCTTTGACCACCAACCCAACCCGACACTGTCGCCGATAAACCAGGTTCTACTGGGCTTGCTGACAAGGCCGCGCGACAGGTTCTGCGCAGGCTGCGACGTTTCTGAAGTCACAGACCGTGTCAAGTCACGGCAAACGCCATAGGAATAACACGCGTTTGAGTTATTGGTATAAACCTTCGTCTCAAAGGAAGGGCACATAAAGA
>QKHZ01000250.1 GCA_003249795.1 bacterium
CAGTTGGAAAAAGCGATAGCGGCATTTACCGAAGAGTGTGAGAGATTAATTTATGATGACGGATCATTTGTGCAGGAGTCGTTTCGTTATCATCGCCTCGCGCTTCAGTTAATCATGCAGGTTTATCCGATCGCAAAACGCTTTGCAAATGATCATGATGATCATGATGAATATAAGGAATATAAGGAATATGAAAAACGTCTGCGGATTTATCTCTTTCGAATGGCGGAGTATCTTCTTGCTTTCATCGATCCTTCAACAGGCGCGGTGCCAAACATTGGTGCAAATGATGGTGCGTGGATCCTGCCGTTGCATGAGAATATTGATGATTTTCGGCCTGCTGTTCAGTCTGCGTATGGTCTGTTAGGTCGTCCGTTGCCGTTTGCAGACGGAATATGGAATGAAGACGTTGCATGGCGTGGCGTTGATATATTATTGCATGCTGATTCCGAAAGCGTTTGCTTTAGAAATTCTGACGCCGCAACTCATCCGATCAAGGCCCGTATACTTTTACAAGGTGGTGCGGCACTTCTGACACAGAAAAATTTAGCTGGTGCTGGAAACAGGTTCGCAATTGAGGGAATGAACCGGTCGTTATTGAGGTATTCTTCCGTGAACCGTTTTGCTCGTGAAGAAGACCGGATGCATGTTGATCTTTGGGCTGATGGTTTGAATTTTGCACTAGATGCTGGGACTTTTTCCTATTATGGTGCCGCCTGTCGCTGTGACGAGGAAGATCGTTTTGCGAATCATGAGCTTTCTCGTGCACGATATCATAATCTTGTAACGATTGGTGGTGGTGATGTGCTCTCGCGACAGGGCCTTTTTTTCTGGGATGATTCGGTTCGGACAAGGCTTTGCTTTGCCTCAACAAATGGTTCAATCGGGTATATGGAGGCATCGCATCCGGATTGGTCAGGGCTTGGAATACATTATCAGCGAGGAGTGATGCAGGTCGCATTGCCATCAATGTCTAGTGAAAGGGGTAATGCTTCATCTGTGCGTGGCGTTGTCTGGTGGATTCGCGATTGCTTGACTCTGCAGCAAATCAAATGCAATTACTCAGATGATTTACTTCCGTATCGTCTTCACTGGTTGCTTGCAGATGGTACATGTTCAAAAATTCAGGACGGACACTGGCAGATAAAATGGGGAGGTCGGTTGTGGGATTTTTTTGTGTTTTGTCATCGCTGCGTTTCGGGGGGGAATGAGTGGCAGCCTTGTGAGGCAATGTATGATTGGGTCAGGGCAGAGCCGCATTCGTTGCGGGGGTGGCATTGCCCAACGTATGGTGTTAAAAGTCCTGCATGGAGTTTTTCTGCATGCTCCCGACAACCGAATGTTTGCTTTGATACGGTAATCATTCCGGCTGATGAGCAGTTTTCTGTTGTTTCAGTTCAAAACGCAGGTTTAATCATCGGGGATCATGATTCTTGGGAGATCTCGGCAACATGCGGGGATGACTTGATGGCAAATGCGTTTGCTGTTTTTCGGAATGGGGGTCAGCAGAGCTGCTGGCAAATTTCAAAGGCGGGAGTGATGTGAACGTAGCTAAGCCATGCCACTTCATTTTGATTCACCGCGCCTTTTGTACTCCGAGGCAATGTGGCGGTACGCGTCATTATGAATTGCTTGCTGCTGCTGCAGAATCAGGATATCGTTCTACGGTAATAACCAGCGATGTGAACTATCAGACCGGTACGAGATCTTTTGATCATTCTGCGTTCGATGATACTGTATTCACTGAGCAATCTTCTTATCCTCAAGTAATTGTTGTTCCGATCAGACCAAAACTGCACAACGGTTTTTGGCAAAGGATTCTTTGTTTTGTTTCATTTTGCGTCGGGGCGTACCGCCATGGGGATTATATATGTGATCCGCTAACGTATAATAGAAACCGTACGCCAATACAGGACATTTATCCGGTGGATTTTATACTTGGGACATCTCCTGATTTGTTTCAGGCATTTGCCGCATGGCGTCTTGCTTCACGTTGGGGAATTCCGTTTGTATTGGAAATCCGTGATCTGTGGCCTGAGTTCGCTGTTAAAATGGGGGTGCTGCGAAATCCAGTTTTGATCGCGCTGTCAAGATGGCTTTCGCGATTGCTGCTTAGAAATGCGTCGAAGGTAATTGTGAATAGTCCTGCATATATTAGCGCGGTGGTTGCTGAAGGAGTTTTGCCTGAAAAGATTGTTCAGATTGATAACGGCGTCGATACGGCGCTTTATTCTCCTGAACGGGATGGTGATGAAATTCGTAAGCGGTATCATTTAGCAAATGATGATTTTGTTGTTGTGTATGCAGGTGCGCTTGGGCTTGCCAATGATCTAACAACACTTTTGCATGCTGCAAAAAAGCTTGAATTTGATGCATCCCTTCAATTTCTGATTGCTGGTGACGGACAAGTCAGAACTGCGTTGGAGCAGGAAGCCGTCGTGCTTGATTTAAAGCAGGTTCAGTTTCTAGGAAGTTTGTCGCGCGAAGAAATGCCGGATTTACTTGCTGCGGCGGATGTCTGTGTGGCGACTCTCTTGCCGGTCTTTGACAGTACGTATCCAAACAAAGTCTTTGACGCGATGGCGGCCGGTCGGCCGCTCGTGCTTGCGATGAATGGTCCTGTGCGTGAAATTGTCGAGTCGGAAGAGTGTGGTATTTATGTTCCTCCCTCTGATGTGGAGGCTCTGGCCGATGCGATCAGTCAGTTGAAAACGGATGCATGTTTACGGGGTCGTATGGGGCAGAATGCCCGTCGGGTCGCTTGTCAGCGATTCGACCGCAAAACGCAGGCAAAATTGTTTGTTCAAGCGCTTGATAGTATCGTCCAGTTAAATACGCCTGCGGTTCAAAGAACTGATATGGCGGATGAAATCCCTGTGCTTCGCTGGAGGCCGGTGCATTTTTCGTATCGAATGATGAAACGGCTGTTTGATGTTGTCGTTTCATTCTTGTTAATCGTTTTGACTTTGCCGATGATGATTGCGGTTGCCGTGGCAGTGCGGTTGGGGATGGGGGCTCCTGTATTTTTTTGCCAGACGCGTGCGGGGCTGCATGAAGTGCCTTTTCAATTAATCAAGTTTCGTACATTGAAAAATTGGTATGATGAAAATGGCGGGCTGTTGCCGGATGACAAACGCCAAACCCGACTGGGGCGATTTTTGCGTCAAACAAGTTTGGATGAATTGCCGGAGCTGTTTCTTGTTCTCGGGGGGAAGATGAGTCTTGTTGGCCCCAGACCGCTTCCTGTTGCCTATTTGGGACGGTATTTATTGCAGCAACGGTTACGACATTCTGTCATGCCCGGATTGACCGGGCTTGCTCAGGTGCTGGGGCGTAACTCGACGACATGGTCGCAGCGATTCCGTTATGATATCGTGTACGCCAGACGTCAGTCATTCTTGTTTGATCTGCGAATCCTGTTCCGAACCCCTCTGGTTGTGTTGAAGGGGATTATCGGCGGAGGCGGGATCGCTGCAGACTCTCATTCTACGATGCCGGAATTTACTGGGGGCGATGAGATCGAAGTTTCCCCCGGTTCAAATGATTGATTTTTCTCTGAAGTTGTTGTTATGATAATGATGCACTTTTAAGGACATTTCTAATGACGGCAGCGGAGCGGTCGATGTCTTGTTCGGTGAGTGTCGGATGGACTAAGAACATCAGACTGGTTTCAGCAAGTTCTTTTGCGCATGCAAATCCATTATGCGGGTATGATGCGATTGCCGGATCGGAAAAAGCTTTTTCCCGATACAACTCTCCGCAGATTCCGCTGAAACATGGGATGCCCTGATGCGAAATTTCTTCAAGAATCCGGTTACGGTTCCAGTTTGGCTTAAGCAGGCTGGGGCGTACAAACGCATAAAACTTATAATTCGCATGGCTGACGTTTGGGGGCGGAAGCGGTATCCGGAGCGCGGGTATATCGGTGATCTGATCGGTCAGCCGTTTTGCATACGCTTGGCGGCATGCAAGCCACTGCGGTAAACGCTTCAGTTGGCTCAGGCCGATGGCTGCCTGCATCTCTGTCATTCGCCAGTTCGTGCCGATACTGTTGTGAAGCCACCGGTAGCCATGTCCTCGCAATGGCTGGCTGAGTGCATCCAGATCTTTGCCGTGATCCCGTAAGGACCAGATCTTTTTATGTATATCTTCGTTATTCGTTAACACCATTCCGCCTTCGCCTCCGGTGGTCAGGATTTTATCCTGACAGAATGAAAACGCGGCAACGTCTGACAGGCTGCCGACACGCTTGCCATTAATGGCAGCGCCATGCGCTTGTGCCGCATCTTCAATCAGCCAAAGGTTGTGCCTATCTGCAAGCGCTCGGAGTTCGTCCATTCGGCATGGCCAGCCTGCAAGGTGGACAGCGATGATTGCGCGCGTTTTATCTGTGATATTCGGCTGTACTGTTTCTGCCGTAAGGTTTTGGCTATCAGGATCAATATCACAAAAAATTGCCTTGGCGCCGACCCGGACGACACTGCTGGCGGTGGCAATAAATGAGCGGCACGGCACAATGACCTCGTCGCTTTTGCCGATACCAAGACCGAGCAGGGCGGCTTCAAGTGCGACAGACCCGTTTGCTACGGTGAGGCCGTAATGAGCGCCGCAGTAGTCTGCAAAAGCGTATTCAAACTGCGCGCATGTGTTTCCTGTCCAGCGGTTGACTTTGCCAGAGTGTAGGATGTCGTTGACTGCCCGTAGGTCACTTTCGTCAAAAAAAGGCCATAAGAGAAAGTTTGATCTTGCGGTGGAACTTCCAGGGGCGATCCACCCCATCTCTTCTGCTGCAATACTGTAGATTTCAGGCCTAGGGGGATCTGGTTCGTCCGATTTAAAAACATACCGTGAGACCCGGCCGAAAATCATCAGACCGAGGACGTAGATCCATCCGAATATGATCGAGCTGCGGGGAAGGTCTGAGCGGGTAAGAAACATGAAAAAGGAATGCAGAAGGATTGCCAGCGCGCCAGCGCGGATGATTCCGATAATCCGCTGTAAGGCGGTTGGGCCGATTGTCTGTGAGTAGATTCCTGAGACGGCAAAGGCGAATAAACAGATTGCGCAGAAAAGAGGGAGATTGCTTGCCCAGTTTGAAAGAAGAAATTCGCGTGCCCAGTCAATCCCGGCGCGGTTATCGGTGCAAAGGTAAAGCACGGCAGTCGAGACAAAGCCTAACGTTAGGCCGATTGCAGCCATACCTAAATCTAGGAACGCACGTAATGTTGTGCCGCGTAACGAGTAAGCAGGTGTAAGCCATGCCGTGAGGCGGGCGTGTATCCGCAAGCGCATCCATGCTGTTATTGACGGATGTGACTTCAAAACTGGCTCCAGTACTGGATTTTCCCGAACAACACTTTTACGTATGGGCAGTATACGTCTTTTTGGTCTGGCGTGAATCTTTTTCCTGAAGGCAACAATCTTTATTTGGTATTGACCAAAATACAAGTATCTGTATGATTGTGTAACGATATGATCCATGGACGGATGGGGGGGGACCTGTGCGATTTGTTTTATTTCTCGTCTTTTTTATCGGACTTTGTGCCGGATTTGCATCCGGTGCGGAGCGTTCCCGCGAACATCGCGGTGCGCAATCTGTTGAACCGAAAGAATTTTCGGAGGATAAAGACCGATTTGAATCAGCTCCGGTTCGTATTGATAAAATTGAAATTCGCCTGCCGCGTGATTCTTTTCTGACAGAAAAGCTCAATCAGCCGAAAACCCGTGTTCATGTTTCAGCCGGTCAGTTTCTTACGTATGACGATAATCTGTTTGATCGTAATGGCGAAAAAGAAGGTGATCTGATTTATACCACGCAGACAGGGATTGATGTCCGGCGGGGTGACTCTGGCGATAAATTTCGACTGATGTTCC
>QKHZ01000078.1 GCA_003249795.1 bacterium
CATCGACGCCGCGGTTCCAGGCGGTTTCGACCGAAACCGGTTCGTGACATAAAACCGTTTCCATGATCTGGTCGCCGATCGTGTAAACAGGATTGAGACTTGTCATCGGTTCCTGAAAAATCATGGCGATATCGCTGCCGCGGATGGTGCGCATGTCGGTATTGTTTTTTGTCAGAAGATTTTCGCCGTTAAAAAAAATCTCGCCGCTGTCGATGTGTCCGGGATCACTGATCAGCCCAAGAATCGCGAGACTACTGACACTTTTTCCGCAGCCGGATTCACCGACCAGCCCCAGTGTCTGGCCTGCATCGATCGAAAACGAAACGTTGTCGATCGCGCGGATACCGCCGAAGCTGACGGAAAGGTTTTTCACCTCAAGCAGCGGCATCAGCGGCCTCCTGATTTGCGAAGGCGCGGATCCATCGCATCGCGCAGGCCTTCACCGACAAGGTTGTACGCGACCACGCCGAAAAAGATCGCAACCCCGGGAAATAGGACAAGCCACCAGTTGATCAGCGGCGCGCTTCTGGCCTGGTTTAATAATTCGCCCCATGTCGCCGTGGGCGGCGCAACGCCAAAGCCTAAGAATGACAGACCGCTTTCAGTCAGAATCGCACCGGCAATTCCAAAGGAAACGTTGACCAGAACCGGCGCGATCGCATTGGGCAGGATGTGGCGGAAGATAATGCGGAAGTTTCCGGCGCCAAGTGCTTGGGCGCTGGTGACGTAGTCGAGAGATTTCTGTTTTAACACCTCACCGCGTGCAAGACGCGCCACGCCTGTCCAACCGGTCAGCCCGATCACAAGCATGATATTGAGGATGCTGCGCTTGTCCATGATCGCGATGATGGTCAGGATTAGAAAGAAAGTTGGAAAGCAGATCATGATCTCGACGATCCGCGAAAGCGCCATGTCAATCCATCCGCCGAAATAGCCGGAAGACGCGCCGATTAATAAGCCGATTAGCGTGGCCAGCCCGACTGAAACAAAGCCGACAGCGAGCGAAACACGCGCGCCGTGCACGAGCCGGACAAAGACATCACGGCCGACTTCATCGGTTCCGCAGAGGTGATAGCCTTGCCAGGACGGCGGGCGTTTTGCACCGAAGCCCTGTTGGTTTGGTCCGTATGGAAGAAGCGGGAACAGCCCGCGGCCCTGATTTTCTTTTTGAAGAGCGATGTAGTCATGTGTGTCGTTAACGCTTTTTGTCAGAAAGAACGGCAAAAGCAGAGCGCACGCGAGTACTGCGCAGACGATCCGGTTTTTCGTCATGAATGTGCGGACAATCCAGATGCACGGTATCGTGAGAAGCAGATAGTTGTAAAAAATCTCCAGCAGCGGTTCCGTGCTTTCTGTGGGTGCAAACAGTTCGCGGATCAGCGGAAACGTCCACATCCCGTCAGCGCTTTTCCACATCAGCGGCAACCGGTGTGCGATAAACGGTGCGAAAAACGCAAGCGCACAAAAGAACGCGACCATCACCAGCCCGATCAGTGACCATCGGCTTTGCTTGAACTCGTTCCAGATTGTGTGTGCATAACTGCGGCGCGGTTGCGCATTTTGCGCAGAAGTTGGTGAAGAGCCGGAGCGTGCGGGTGCCGTTGTTGTTTCAGTCAAGGCGGATCCTCGGGTCAACCAGTGAATACGCGATGTCTGAGAACAGAATCCCGACCAGTGTCAGAGCGGCGGAAAATCCGAACAGCGTCATCAACAGCGGATAGTCTTTCCCTCCTAATGCATCAAGACTGAGGCTCCCCATTCCTGGAATACCAAATAGGAATTCGATAATGATGCTGCCACCGATCAATCCGGGCAGCAGCCCTGCAAAGATTGTGACTAGTGGAATAACGGCGTTTCGCAGTGCATGTTTCATGATAACGGTCCATTCGGAGAGTCCCTTCGCACGTGCGGTGCGGATATAATCCTGTCTGATGACTTCCAACATTCCAACGCGAGTAAAACGACTGAGACCGGCAAAACTCCCGTATGAAAGACAGACGACTGGCAAAACGTAGTGTTTTGCTGTGTCGTACAATATCTCCCAATAACTTGAAGTCGCAGGTAATGAACTTGCGAGTCCTTGTGTTGGCCAACTCGGGAAGTATTTTGAAATCAACATAATTAGCAGTAATCCTACCCAAAAACTAGGCAGTGAATAAAGCATAAAGAAAATGACAGAACTAATTCGGTCAAACCATCCATTATGCCATATTGAAGCAAGTATCCCAGCGGGGATTGCAATTAAGTATATAAGTGCCATTGACCAAAGGTTAAGTTTGATGGTCACTGGTAAGCGTTCAAAAACAAGTTTTGATACAGGTGTTCCTCGGCTGACAGTCATGGATACACCAAAGTCTCCATGAAGAACCCCCTTTAGCCAAATCCAATAGGCAACAATCCAAGGTTTATCTAAGTTATAATATTTTTTTAGTGCTTTTGATGATTCACTTTCACCCGCTTTTAACTCTCCTGTTGCTCCTTGCATTCCATCACCAGAGCTAAGCATATTATTGGATTTGATTGGATTACCTGGAGCTATACGCATCATTGCGTATGTGACTATCGTAATAATCAATAGCGTCGGGATCATCCAAAGCAGACGTTTTATAATATACGTGCGCACCCAGTTTCCTTTTGACTATTGGATCTGTTCTTTTGCCGGAACCCACATTAACGTCGAATCCATTCCATTCACATACACACGCGCATTACGGTAGCGGCGGTGTTGCACCGACAGGCTGGTCGGAGCAAACAGGAACGTATAGGGCTGATCGTTGTGGACTATTTCAAAAAACTTGCGGTAAATCTCAATCCGTTTGTTCAGGTCGGTTGTGCGGCGGCCTTCTTCAATCAGCTTGTCTGCTTCGTCAGATTTATAACCGACATGGTTGCTGCTGGCTTTGAGGTCTGCTTGTGATGAATGCCAGATTTGGTACGGATCGCTTTCGATACCACCGCTCCAGCCAAGGGAGCAGACATCGAAATTTTTCTCTTCCAGAAACTGCTGATATACTGCCCACTCGGTTGGTTTGATCTGCATATCAATTCCCGCTTTTTTCAGATCCTGTTGAATGATAGCGGAAAACTTACGCTGGTTTTCACTGGAACTGATTGCGAGAAATGTAAAGCGGAAAGGATCGCGTTTACCGTCGCCGTCGATATCTTTGTCGAGCCACCCGTCGCCATCGGTGTCGCTCCAACCGGCGTCTGCCAGCAGTTTCTTTGCCGCTTCCGGATCAAATGGAATTGGATTGACATTGTGGTTGTAATACGGGCTTTGCGGGACAAATGGCCCGGTCATCACAACGCCAAAACCGAAATAAACCTCACTTAAAATTCTCTGCCGGTCAGTAAGGTGGGTCAAAGCCGTGCGCACGCGACGGTCTGAAAACAACGGACGGCTCATGTTGTATCCGATGTAATACCAGACAAAGCGCTTGGATTGGAATTTTTCAAACGTGTAATCGGTCGGAAGTCCGCCGTTTTTCTTTTTCAAATCGTGTATTTTTGAATCGTCGGCCGCGGTTTCCGGATCGTTTGTAACGGTATAAAATTCCGGTGCGGGCGTTTCTTTTATCCACTGCTCAGGCATCAGTCCGATGCTGTCGAGATTGCCTTTTTTAAGTTCAACCAGAGCGAGATTACTGTCTTTGATCAGTTTGTACTCGATCTTGCTGAGTGCGGGTTTGGGTCCGTAGTAGTCGTCATTGACAACCAGCGTCAAGCCTTTGGTCGTGTCCCATTCGCCGAGTTTGTATTGTCCGCAACTGACGATAAACTGGTTGCGCTGCGACTCCATCATTTGTTTGGCAAACTCTGAGTCTGTCCATGTCGGGTCAGGCCGGTAATAGTGACGCGGCATCGGACTCAGGCCAAGGGTGATCTCGTTTGCAAGGCTGTAGGGTTCTTTCCAGATAACACGGACTGTTTTGTTATCAACGGCTTCGATCCGGTCAACAAGTTCATAATATGTCCGTTGTGCGTCGCACGGGATCTCTTTGTTCTGCATGATCTCCCAGAAAAACACAAAGTCATCGGAGGTGACGGGTTTGGCGTTGACTTCTTTCTTCGTTACCGGGTCAATATACGATTGCCACATCGCGCTTTCACGGATGTGGATCGTATAGACAAGCCCGTCATCACTAATCTGCCAACTGTCGGCAAGCACCGGTTCAAATTTCATAACATCAAGATTGTTGCGTGTCGCCAGTGAGTCAACACAGCGTCCCCAGATCGAACTGACAAGCGCTTCATTTGTGACAATCGAATTCAGGTTGCCGCTGAAGGCTTGTGTATACGTGCGCAGAATTCCGCCGGACTCGGCGTCCGGATCGCGCAGATCGTCATTGGCAAAGGCGGTTGTTGGTGCGAGTGTATTTGCATTTGTCGGAGTTGTTGAAGTTGTGGAGGAGTTATTTGCGGACGGGATTTGTACCATGCCGCGGCGCAGCATTTCCGAAAGCTTTTCAATCGCCCGGGTATTCTGCTCAACAGTTTCGGCCAGTCGTGCCTGTTCTTGTCTGGCAAGGCTAGCTGCATCAATATAAAGATACAGCCCGACAGCGGTGAGAATAGCGACAATCGTCAGCAGGAACGGGACATATGCCGAGCGGTTGTTCATGACGGTTTTCCTTTTTCTTAATCGTTGATCATTCTAAAAATAAGTTATACTATCGTATTGAAGCGCGGCGGTTTGAAAATGTCGCTGGCTTATGATTTTTCCGGCGGCAGTTTTTCTTCCAGCTCTTTGATCCTGTGCTTCAACCGTTCGACTTCACGCGCCATCGAACGGTAAACCAAAAGGTCATTGCGATGAAGCCGTGCGCGTTCACTCCGGATAAAAACCAGCGCCAGGAGAAGCATGAGCCCTGCCGCGAGAAATCCGTCCTGTCTGAGCTTGCCGTACATCACTTGCGGCCAGGATGGTAACTCTGCTTCGGTGTTTTTCCGGACAACATAGACTTCTGCATCCTTGCGCATCTGGTTTTCAATCAGCTTATCCATCAGTGCCGGAAACTTCTGCCACTGGCCCTGTTCTCGAACAATATCATATCGCCGGAAATACAATAGGCCGATTGCCAGAATCAGAATGCCGAGAATGGTGAAAAGTGCAATCCGGCTTGGCGCTTTGATCGCACCGTGGACAAACTGTTCCATCTCACGCGCTTCTTCCGGCGGGCATGCCAACAAGTCACGCTCGTGCAGGTGTTCTGCTGCTGCGGATTCTGCTTCCGGTGCTGGTGATTCTACGTCACTCATCAAAGGGCTCCTGAAATTTGGTACAGGTGCTGTTTCAGTATATAAAACCAGCGGTCGGTATTGGTTTGCGCTGCCGCTGTGAGATACTGTCAGAAAACAATTCTAATCCTACGGATTTCTGTCTTCTAAACAAGAGGGAACCCGACTTGTTTGATTTTTGAATTCGAAATCACGGAAGGGAAGTTTTTTTGGGGAGAGGGGGAAGCCCGTATCTGCGCAGTCGCGCCCCTGACGATGCACTACATCGTCTAAACTGCCGACGATGACGGCATCGCTGCGGGGCACTCCTGCGCATCTACTGGCCAGGTTGGGGTATTGTGGCGTTATTCTTTCTTTTCCGCTTCCGGTATGTCCTGAATCTTCAGTTTGATCTCATCGCTGTTACACTTCAATTCCGGCGCGTACATCGCGTATCCACGTGCAGGCAGTGAGGAGAAGCGGCCGGGGATCTCCGCGCGCAGGCGGTAGCGAACGGAGTGTTTCCCGCGTGCAAGCCGGCGGATGAAGAAGCAGACCTTCTCGTCACGGAACTCGACGTATGCGCCCATGTCATTGCCATTATAGCCGGAACGAACTTCAGTCGCTTCAAACCCGGCGGCTTTGAAG
>QKHZ01000284.1 GCA_003249795.1 bacterium
GGTTACGCATCTGGCAAAGGGGACACATCCCTGCCATGTCCAAATGGCCAAGCATTCCGTGAATATTTTTTTCTTTGTTCTCGAAAACCCCGACAACAAAAGCTATATCAAGAATTATGATTCAGGCAAGCGGCATGTATTCAAAAAAGGGGTGATGTATTTCAGACCGTGTTTTTCTCTTTCTGATGTGCATTTAACTGACGATGTTGAATTCATCTCGATTCATTTCAATATGGATATTTGCTATGGTACGGATATTTTTCAGAATTCGGAATTCATGAAAATCCCCAGCGATGAATATCCTGAGAGATTATTGCGCCTCATAAACTCAACTAACGATATGTCTTCCATTTGCGAACTCAAAAGCATTCTCTACTCACTTGCTGCACTTGTCCTAAAAAATGCGCCGAATGAGTTTCTGTCCGCGAAGTGGGACGACTACCGCGATCTTTATACTTTTGTAAAAAAATCCTGTTCGGCAAGATTGACAGTTGATGCATTGGCCGAACAGATGAATCTCCGTCGCGAGGTGTTCAGTCGGCGGTTCAAGCGGGATACCGGCCTTTCACCCAAAGAATTCCTTACCAGAATCCTTCTGCGAAAAGCGTCGCAATCATTAATCAAACCCGGCATCCCCTTGAAAGAAGTCGCTGCCGAATTGGATTTCAGTAATGAATATTACTTCTCGCGTTTTTTCAAAAAACATTTCGGAATCACTCCGGGGCAGTACCGCAAACAGATCCATTCCGGCGTCATCTGATTGCCTCTAGTGATACAAGCAAGTCAGCACCATCGAACTGCCGATGCGCAAATTGCTCGAGAAAATCAGAACCTTCACTTGACAAAACCCATCCCGCAGAGTATTGCTAATACTCAAAGATACTTCAGATAAAAACCAAACTTCAACATACGATGCCGAATCGATATCGCTCAAGCTCGAAAAGGACAAAGTGGCAATGACGCAGGAATATCAGGCGCCAAAATCCAGGATTATCGCAACCGACCTGAGACGGCTAATCCTTAGCGGCCACTATAAACAAGGCGCCTGCCTGCCTCCGATCAATAACCTGATGCAGCAGTATGACGTCAGTCGCTCGGTCGTTCAGGCAGCGCACCGGATTCTTGCCGACGAGGGGCTAATTCTCTGCGAACGCGGGCGTGGCACATTTGTTTCCGATTACGAAAGCGGTGACAGTCGGCTCAAGCAGATTGTTCTGATCCGGAACAATATCCTCCAATCCGGTTATGACTATGGCAGAACGCAAATATGCACACAATTCGGGCTTCCCTGTACAACGCTGGATGTCTGTACCGATTCTCCGAATGAGATCAGCAAAGGCATCGCAATGCTGCGGACGCGGGGACTTGCGGGCGCCGTTTTGGATATTGATTCCCGAATGGGAAGCGTCGAGGAGGTGAGTCACTGGTGTGAGGGGCTGCCGATCATCTTCGCGCACCGGTATGAGTGGTCGCCGCTGCCGCCTGCAAACGCGGTCCTGATCGACTTTACAAGCGCCTATATCATGGCTGCCCGTTTTCTATTAGGTGCCGGCGCAAAGCGTTTGGTTTTTCTTGCGGGCCACGACCAGCCGCCTGAATATATTCAGCAACGAATCACGGCAACGGCCGCAGCCGTCGGGATGACATATCCGTCAGACAATTTCCTCTATCTTTCTCACGACCCGGTCAGCAACAATGACCTTACAGGACAGGCGAAACGGCTGCGACAGATATTCACAAAAGACGCTCCGCAAACCGGAATCATCGGAATGGGCGACTATCCGGTCTACCAAATCCTGCAGCTTTACCGCATGACCTTTCCGGACAAAAAACTCCCGCAAGCAACAGGCATGTACAATACGAATTGGTCAAGCCAGCCGTGGCATCCATTCCATACGTTTGATCCGGACTGGATGCAACTCTGGAGAGAAGTACTCGCTCGCATCACCGACACGAAGAACTCGTATCCGGCGCCGACGTTTATTGTGCCCAAAATGATTATCCGTTCATAATACTCGCATCGTGATTGGGCTAGCGAGACCGTACGTCGGCCGAAATCCGATATCACTTGCTGCGGCCCTTACTCTGTTTGCAGTGATATCGATGAAATGGATGCAAAAGCCGGTTGGCCGTAAACGCATCGAAGACCATACCGCAGTTTCGTTTCCCACACGCGCGGATCTAGCGGCATTTTCCCCGATATGGCTCCTGACTGAACAACAATGTTCTGATCAGAAGAAATTTTGAATCCTTTTGCATCCAGATGAAGAGAAATCTTCGCAGGCAGTTTTTCGACAATTGCATTGCAGAGATTGCGGCCCCACCCCTCCCCCGCGTTTTCCTTCAGAAACAAACTGACCTTCGCTCCGGCTGCGGTGTTGGTTGCCGGCTCAGGACTGACACACAGGCACATACAGTCACGCATCGTGTACGGGTCAATATACCCATCAGGCAGATCCGGCGTAAGAAAAGAACGCAGGTGAATTGTCTTCTCTTCGTTTGCAGCAATTGCTGACGTATCTTGCTGAAAATCCAAAATTCCCATCGACAGCGTCAGCCCGTCATTTGTCAAAAAACTGGGGAGCTCATCGTTTGCAAGGATGAGATTTTTCTGCCTGTTAGATAACCGGAGCAGGCCATTCTGAATACTGCCTTTCGGCAACGTCCACCCCGCCGTCGTATACGCAGGCAAAAGATCCAGCGAGAAACTTGCCGGTTGTCTCGTATCCGCACGAGCATCAAGCTCTGCATTTTCAGGGATAATCGTTGCGCAGGGCGTTGCTGTCTTTTTACCGGGAGCCAATAGCCGAAGCGTACCCCACTTATATGGCGATGCGTACTCCTTGATAACGCCCCCGATCAGCGAACGGCTAGCAAGTCCGAATTCACAACCGAGGCTTGCACCGGCAGCCGGTTTAAAGCATTCATTCGCCGGTGTCCACGGACTCTCAACCAATTTGTCCCACGGGTACATCAACTCAATCACAAACGAGTTCGCACCCGTACTTTTGCAGAAACCGGATGCACCAGACACCAGTTCCTGTTTCATAAAACAACCGTTCGGATCTGTCGGCACGTTGTAAAATTCAATTGTATCCTTCCCATATTGAACCGGCGCGAAATTCTGGACGCACTGATTGTCGCGATAGTTGCGCCGTTTCTGAAAAAAGTCGAGAAAGAGTTCAAAGACATCATAACTCCACGGCACCTGACAACCGGCAGGAACGGGATTCAATGCACGCCCCTCACACCGTAGCGCAACATACAGATAGTCCTTATCCCATTTCGAAGCGATCTCAGTATCATACGGCTTCGCAATCGTCGGGCCGCTGTGATGAACCGTGACAAACGAATCCTTGTTCCATTCCTCAAGCGTGCCATCCAGCATTGGAGGTTGTTCTACATACTCCGCCTGCAAAGGAATATTAAAAAACGCGCCGCGCTTGACCGTCTGAACAGGCTTGCCACTCACCGCTGCCGACGCAGCAAAGTGAACCATTCCGCGCCAGAGTCCGTCCGGCGATTGTAACCCGACATGAAACTCCCGCGCCTCAGACGGCTGCAACTCGACAATATCCGGCACCGGACTTTGCATGCGCCAGCGGTTTGGCAATTGTAACCGCAACGAAATCGACTGCACGGCCTCCGTATTATTTTTAACAAGCAGCTGTGCCTCTGTCGTTCCGGGAGTAATCAATTTCGGCAAACTCATGGAGATACTGGCCGGCGCGGGATCGGCTCTGTGCGCAAGCGAGGCAACAGAACGCGGGGCGTCTTCCGGTAACGCAAGCTGGGCAAGAGACAGGAACATGACTTTGTACGAGCTGTTTTCCTGCGCTTCAAACAGAATCGAATTCTCCGTCTTGACAAGATTATCAGGAAGCCAGATCTCAACCATCTCCACCGGATATTTCTTTTGTTTTGTATACGCATCCGGACGGGAAGCGACAGCAAAACGCGTCCCATTGACATAGAAATACGCCTCAGGCGAAGAATACAGATCGTCAAAATACAGTCCTGCACGTAGCACAGTACGGGTACCCGTGGCCGAATTTTTCGGCAACTTGATTTGATATTGCCTGGGCGACTCCGGGGTAATCGACACTCCCGTTTCGGCGGCAGGATATTCATGTTCATTACATTGCCGTGTCAGAAGCGGCGCTGTCGGACTGAGCGTCCAGCGTAGTTTTTTCACCTCACCCGGAACAAACGTCAGTGTCTCTGGTGCGCTCAGATAGCCCTTGGTTTCATAGACGAATTCCTCGCCGCTATATGCATAGCTCTCGATTATCACTGAGCAGTCAGCCGCCCCATCGGGCCTTCGCATATCCAGTTTGACCGTTCGTTCGCGTTCAGATGAATTATAGAGCGCCAGACATAGATCCTGATTATTAAGCGACGCAATCGTCATCAGATCTCCGGCATCTTCCCTGTCAAACTCGGCAAATACACGACGGCCGCGGACATCACGAAGAAGATAATAGAGCCAATAGACAGGCGACGGTTTGAATGTCCCGTCAGGGAGTTTCTGCCACATGTCAAAACAGGTGCCGTCGTAATGATAATAAAAATAATATTTATGAGAGAACAGATCAGGACGCTGCATGCACAAGAAAAGTGCTTTGGCCTCATTGTTGACACGCTCGATATTTGCCGCCGGCAGCCACCACTCTTTTTGCGACGGCTGCAGATCCGAGTTTGTTTCTGTCATAAACAGCGGCAGGATTTTTCCATTCACCCGTAGCGACTCGGCCTTCAGCATCGAGGCCCATGCAACCAGATCATTCTGGTCACGCACGTAGGGCTGGCAATTGAACAGGTTATCGCCCGGAACCTGACGAACAAACGCCTTTGTCCAATGCTGCCACGCATGCCAGTCGGGAAAGTGTGAGATACCGGGGCCGACCAGCGTGACATCAGGAAACTCTTTAGCGATGGCGTCGCGCAGGTATTTGTGCAGATCCATAAAAAGTTTTACCGACTCATCCAGACTCCGCGTTTCCCATTTGCGCGGATAGGCATAATCCGGCTCATTATATGTCATCATGTACAACGGTTTCAGATCCGGATAACGCCTGCGCACCTCCCGCAACGTCGACAGATAAAGCTGCGCGTATTGCGCAAAATCATCAGGCGTACGTGGCGACGGCGCGTTGATATGCAGCACGATATTTTCGCGCAGGTTCCATGCCTGCAGTTGTTCAAGCTGCCAGTACTGTTCGTTGATCCCTCCTGCCGCAGAGCGTTTTGCGCCGGGGAAAAGTGTACTCTCAAATGCTTCGGGAACTTCTTTCTGAAAGTTTTTGGACAACAGAAGCTCGACACCTTTTTCCGTATCACGTTCTTTGCCCAAAGTGAGTTTCGGAAATGCGGTCAGATATAACCGGGCGCCTGCACAGTTGAGCGCGCGTGTTTCTTCTACATGCGCCATCCGGCTCTGGCCGTTGACGACGATCCCAGACGCGCAGGGAATGTCGCCGATCCCTTCTACTTGCCGCTGAACAGACAGATCAAGCGTCAGAACCGGCTGCGATTCTGCAGCGTGTACAACGCCTGCGTCAGTCAAAACGAATCCGGCAATCCATGCAAGCGTGACTAAGATGAATGCTGCCCTTCGCATTGTTTCGGTCTCCCGTTTTCTGTACGAGTTAATTGAGTAAAATCGCTCTGGTTTATTGTGATCTGAATATCAGCGACTTACCACGACGATCCGCTTTGCCTGCCGAATCCCCACGCCTCGCTCATCCACCAGGAGCTGAGAACCGCCTCGACTGAATGTTTCTCCATGCTGCTGGTGGAGGAACTCAGATCGATCATCAGGAGATTCAACAGCCCGTTGTGGCGTGTAAAGTTCAGATAGTCATTACTGTTGTCGCTGTAGTAACAGTTGATGTTTGTATCGGCAAAAAGGATCTTGCGGCTGGGGGTAAAGATCTCATTGACTTTCGTGACGGATTTGCAATTGCCCAGATTATTGCCGCCGATGTTATAGATCGGCATGCCGATTTTGCTGGAGCGAATCGACTCCATCGTTTCATCCGAAGCCGGACAGTTGAAGATCCCGTCCCGGTCGGCAACCGCAAATGTCCAGTACGCCGAGTTTGTCGTCCCGGTCCATGCCCAACTTCCCAGCGACAGATAGCTCTGCAACATGACAATCCAGTCCACGCCGTCAGTACTGGTGCTCCCGGACAAAACGTCTTTCACAAGCGGACTCGTGATCCCGCGCAAATTGACAGAGCTTGTCGATTCACCCGACATCCGCGGCAGAATCTTGTCATTGTGATCAAGCACCCACTGCTGCCACCCGATCCCGACCTGCCGCATATTGTTCTTGCATCCGGCCTGATACGCAAGCGAGAGAGACTTCCGGTGCAGCGGCAACAACATCGACGCAAGAATCGCGATAATGCCGATCACGACCAGCAACTCAACCAGCGTGAAGCACCTGCCACCGCGAAACACCGATCCCGTGATCGTTTTCCGGAAAAGAGCTGTGTGAATCGTCATGGGCGTTCCTCGCTCGCTGCCTGCAGACCTTCCCATTTTACGCTCAAAACTCTATTTTCGCACCCGTGATTTTAAACGCAAGCGCCGGTTCTCCATACCAGTGAATCGATGGGATCTCGCCGACGCGGATATGCAAACCGTGTTCAGGAATTTCAGGCCAGCTGCAATCCGCATCATTATACATGGAGCGGCGGGTCGACACACTCAGATGATCCGGATGTTGCCACCGTACCGGATGATTGCATCCAAGAAGTTCAACCGTAGCGTTTTCCTTCAGCATCAGTCCGGGAATCCACAGATCGCTTCCTGTCGATTCGGTCTGGATCACATACAGGTCTTCGCCTTTTCGGGTGAAGCACATTCCTTTCGGCCCCTTGAGCCCGACGCGCCTTGTCCCATAAATCGCATCACCAAAACGAGCAAGCCAGCGACCGAGAATCCTCAGACGCTCCTCTTGATACTCCGGTACCAGCCCCATTTCATCAGGCGAAATATTGATCAGTATGTTTCCGCCTTTGGAGACGACTTCCACAACCTGACGGATAATATCGGCAGGCGTGAAAAAGGTATGGGCATCCTTTTCATATCCCCAGCTGAACGCCATTGTCAGGCACGCTTCCCAGTCACGCACCTCTCCTGTTTCCGGGATGTACGACTCGGCAACGCCGAAGTCGGCCAGATATCCGTCGGTTCCGATGCGGTCGTTCACGATAATCCCGTTCTTCTTTTCACGGATCTTCTGCAGAAACGCGTCGGTGCCAGCCGCCTCAGGACAATGCTCCTGCCCATCAAACCACAGCACTTTTACATCACCGTAATCCGACAGCAGTTCATCAATCTGTCCGTACTGGTATTGCAGATATCTGTGAAAATCCGCCTTGCTCTCATCGCGGTCATCCACGATCGGACGGTTGGCTTTGCATGCAGAACAGCCGCAGTCTAAAAAGTCGCCGCCTTCCACATGCGTCTCCGGACCGCCGTGCAGATTGCGCACGACTTTGCGTCCGGTCAGTGACCCGGGAAAATGTCCCCACCATCCGCCATAGCGCGGCCCGGGGTGGTCATTATGGTCATAATGAGGAAGGTAGTCCGGATGATCCCAATCGCGCGGCGAGTAATAAAATCCCATCTGGATTCCGGTTTTCGCGCACGCGTCGGACAACTCCCGCGCCACATCCCGTCCCATTTCACTGTTCGTGATTTTGAAATCCGTCAACTTCGAGTCGAACATGCAAAAGCCGTCATGATGTTTTGACGTGAAGATCATATATTTCATGCCCGCATCTTTTGCCAGCCCTGCAACCGCGTCTGCATCAAACCGGCAAGGGTTCCAGCGCTTGGCAATCTCATGATATTCCTTTCCCGGAACCCGCAGCGTATGTCGGCCCCATTCGGCGGCAAAGCCGGGATCGCGCTGATACTCGGTTTTCCACAACGCCGCGTACGGCCCCCAGTGGATAAACATCCCGATTTTACTATCCCGCCACCACTGCATATACCCGTCTTTGCCAGAAATATCCTGCATCTCCATTCTTTTGTCCCTCTACGCAAAAAACTGATAACCTCTATATATACAATCAGATAAGAAATTTCAAATCAGCCAAACAATCTTATCGTATTAATGATACTATACGATACTCTTATGCATTGTCAAGAAACCCTCGCCACTTTTCTGTGCATTGAAATAATCAGAAAAAACAAGAACGGATCGCAAAAGAACACAGGCTCAAGCGACAGCCTGAACCTGTGTTTCCTGAAAACGTGAATCGAATTTTATTGAATCACTTGATCATTCACTCTTTTCTGCTATTGGCGGAATGATTTCATAGCTGAAATGATAGCGCTGTCCTTTGATCCACGTGCGCGGAAGATCTGCCTCGACGCGGTTAATCTGAAACTGCCCCGGATCATTCAAACCGTTTTCACACGCCGTCGTCTGCACAGACTCCGCAAATTTAACCGGAACCGTTACACCGCGGCATGTCAGCGAAAAGCCTGAATTCTGCGCTGACTCCGCGTCCGGATTCATTGCGAGTTTCACGCCGCCCACCTTTGGCGCACCCGCCACATACGGGAAGTTTTCCGTAAACCGTTCGAACGTGCAGGCATCTTCAGCAACAAGTTCAAGCGCAACGACGACACGATCAGGCATGAACGAATAGCGGCGCACATACCGGACCGGAGTCCCCTCCACTTTACCGGAAACGGTCAGCACTCCAGCCTCTTTGTCGAGTTGATAGGTCGTTGCGAAATAGTCTTCCCACCAGCGGCTCTGATCCTGTTTCAGAGCGATCAAGCCGTGATGCGTATAGGCAGACCAGTTGCCCGCCGCAAACACAGCGCCATACGATGGTGACCAGAGAAGCGTCAAACCGCCGCCCAGAAACGGCGTGTTGTATTTGCTGCGTCCGGCCGGAAGACCGCCGTTATTCTCATCTGCATCCGGCCGTGCATGGCGGGCTTTTTCCTTGGAACTGATATAGTTCGGCGTTGGCGCGGGTTTTCCGACAAACACCGCAGCATAATACGCCGGACGTTTCACACCGACCAGTTCAGTCCCGATTTCATGAATAAAATCTTTGTCGCTGAGAGCGGGCAGATCGCAATTTGGCAGACCCTTGTCTTTCCAGAAAAGATAATGCGGCAACGTGATGATCAGCCCCGCAGGTTTGGTCAGTCCCCGCTCGAATGTCTGCTCAATCGTCTGGCGGCACTGCTCGACCGAGGTATAAGGCAGATACTTGTTCCACGCCGCAATCTCAGGAAGCTTGTCACTGAGGATGTATTTTGCACCGCCCCATTGCTCATGCCGGAATGATCCGCCAATGCGGTGCCCGAAATTGAATCCACCGACAAGATTGCCATCAGGTTCCGGTGCAATCGTATGATTGAAAAAATTGTACGAGCGGCGGATCGCCTCCAGTAACGCGTTGCTTCCGCTCAGAAGCTGCGCGTAAGCCATGTGCCAGTGCTGCATGCCGGTATAACTGGCGTCAGGCCCGAACGACTCGATCCCGTAACCGGCGGGCGACTGACCTTCGATGTAACGCTGGATATACCGCTCTGCCAGATCATGATAGCGCGGGTCTTGCGAGCCGGTCGCAAACTGCTGCAGTCCGACAAGGTAGTGCGCGCTCTGGTTGCGGCAGGTAACAAGCCCGTCAGGATAATGCCGGTCGACAACGCGGCGCAACCCGTCAGTCCAGACATTGCGGATTGTTTCCGGCAGCGCCTGCGCAATCACGGAATACTCCGGAATATTTTTGCGGCAGATGGCAAACGCCATGAAACCCGGATACGGATCCATATCCGCCGACATGCCGCGGAACACTTCATCCTCACCAAGATCCATCAGGTCCGACAACGCAACCGCCGCGGCACGATACAACAGCGCGTCGTTATGGTACAGCTTATTAAACGGCGCATCCAATGCCCACACCTCGGCAAGCGCTTCGCCATAAGACGAATGGTCGCTCAGCCCCGCACTTGATCCGGAGACGGTCAGGTAATCATCCCACCGGTTATCCGGCGCAGGCAGTTTGACCCTGTCTTTCCAGAGTTTGACCGCACCGGCCCAATGACTGGACGGATCGGTATTCTGCTCACGGACCGCCTCCGCTGCCAGCGGCCAGATTCCATATGCGCTAAGCAGCGACGAGTTACGCTGCGGATGCTCCAGCCACTGTTCTTTTCGCACAAGAAATTTACTCAACAGTTCATCGCTTGAGCCTGCCTTTGCCAGAATCTCCGGCATAAGCTTTGCAATCTCGCGCTGAAACTTGTGACACACCGTCGTTCCGTCCGGCAACACTTCAACCGAACCCTTGATCAGCATCGCGGTTTCCGCATCGGGGCAAAGGATTGCAGGCACGCCGAACATGCGCAAGCTCCAATCGGCAGGATTCGGAAAAGAGAATTTCCAGACAACACCGGTCTTCTCAATCGGGATCTCGATGATTTTCGCCTTATAATTGTATGCGTCTTTCGGCAAGACATCAGCCCCCTGTGCCGAAGTAAGTTCTTTTCCGTTTTCATCAAAAATCCGCACAGGCCCGCCGCGCAGTTGCAGTTTACGCGCATGCGGAGGAATGTAGAGATACGCCTCCTTGAGCGTTTTATCCCATGTCGAAAACGTTCCATTCTGGAAAGAGACGCCGTAACGCAGCGGCAGGGACGGAAATATTTTCGCAATCGTATTGTTCGTTCCGGCACTTATGCGAAGCTGCCAGATCCCCGGCGCATTCAACGACAGATTCAGGTCGGCAAGAATCGTTCCGGCACGAGGCTTGATCGTCATATCCAAAGGAATATCCGTAATCTCGCAATCACCCAACGCATCGACTTTAGTGACGAGTCCCGGTTCAAAATACTGCCAGTACGCGAGCCGTTCTTCAGGATCAAACAGGCGGATCATGAGACGGTCACCTTGCGGATATTGCGCACGAACGAGTGACAACCGCAAATCATTGACCTGATCGCCGGCAGGAAGGTACAACGTCATCGCAGGCATCGGCCGAAAATCCCCAAGAGCCCCCGCTCCTTCATCTTCAGCCTGCACAGGCGAGATTCCTCCAACAGCCAAAAGAAGACTGGCAACACCAAATAAAAACGCGGTTAGTCCATGCGCGAATCGATTCAAGACTCTGGCTGAATCCGTTTTTTCCACATCCATAAACATCGTCATCGTGGCTCCTTTTCATTTTCGCCATCAGTGATAAATAGGGATTGAATTTCAACATGAATACGATTTAGTACGGTGATCCTGACTGACTGCCGAAACCGAACGGTTCTGATCTGTACCACCCCGGCAAATTCTCAACAACATAGGCAGATTCCAACCACTGACCGACATGACCGTCTGCATAGGAACAATTAGCCGACTGCGTCTGATGGCGGGCGAAATCAAGATGGTTTGAATTTTTGAATGCAGCTGAACCCGGCTCCGAACCACTTCCGCCATTAACCGTATCCATGAAAATAACTTTGTGGCTTGGCGTGCGGAAGTCGTGAATTTTCGTCACAGCCACACAGCCGTATGCATTGCGACCACCAATGTTATAGTCATTCATTCCATACTGGACGGCAACCAGATATTTCGGCTTTGTTTCTGCAGAAGGACAGGAGAGGATTCCCTTGCGCTCAGCCAGAGCCAATGACCAATAATTCGAGTTTTGCGATCCCGTTGAGCCGAAATCTGTGAGAGCAAGTTCATCGTGGAGCAGAGCCGGCCAAATCACTCCGTCACTTGACGGACAGGACGAATTGAAATCCGTACAGACCGGCGAATCGATTCCTCGGCGGTTATAATTTGAGGAGTCGGCACCGGTTTGAGAAGGTGGCAGCTTGTCCTGATGCGCCCCCGACCAGCTCAACCACGCCATTGATACCTGTCGCACATTCCCCCGGCATGAGGTTGACAACGCAAGATATCGCGCCCGTGCAAGCGCGGGCATAAGAATCGACGCCAAAATCGCGATAATCGCAATGACCATCAGCAACTCCACAAGCGTAAAGCCAGCCCTCGCGCCCTGATGCCAACCGTGCGAACGCTTGTAGATCAGATCCCACACACGCTTACCGGAGTCATTCATCCACGGGCCTGCCTGCAGGTTTTCAGTTCCGCGCAACCGGGAAAGGCCAAAATTCAAGCATTCCTGCTCAGTCAGAAGTCCGGCTTCGTTTGCCCGCCTTGCGATAGCCTGCCATTGCTGTTGCTCCAGAACCGGACTCATGTCCTCCAGCGTCTTACCGGGGCTGGTGACCAGAAACGACTCACTGGCCTTTACCGCTGAAAGCGGAAGCGCTGCATTATGGATAGCAACACACGACGGGATCTTTTTCTGAAACCGGCCTGAAACCGTCAGGTGGATTTGATTCAGGTCGAACTCCACCAACTGATAAAACGCCAGCGCGCTCTGGTGGCTGATGGTTGCCTGCGGCTGATCTTTCTGATTGCGGCTCCACAGTGTCCAGCGGGTAAATTCCGATTCCATGCAATCGTTATACCCCGGCAGCCGGTAAAGCCCCTTGGAATATTTGACCCAGTTTCCACGCCGGACATGATAGGAATGATTCTCGGTGATATACCCGCATGAAATCGCCTGCGCAGACGTAAAGAAACCGTACTGGTGTTCGCACACCTGCTTCAGCTTCTCGCGCATTTCATTTCTCGGGCCGATTTCAGTCATAATCTATCCTGCTGTCACATCTCAAATGACTTGTTTTAACCTAAAGATGCTACAGATTAACCGAAATGCCACTTTTTTATGTGCTGCCAGTCTTACTAAAAACAACGTCATTCGCTGTATTGTTTTTACTTACAATATGTTACAAAACAGAAGAAACAGAAATAATGTCTGACCGGATCCACACTCCAGCCAGACATTAAGGATAGAAATTCGTTATTTAACTGAGTTTTTGCGATATAGCATTTGTGCAAAATCAGGGCGATGGCGTCCCGCTTTTGCTCTCTGGACTCTGAGTCGGATCAGACACTTCTGCCGCCTTTTCCGGTTTGGGAAGATCCTTGCTAAAAACACGGGTCATCTCGGCCATGATGTCTTCTGGCTTGTTTTTCTTCAGCCGTTCGAAAAGCCCCATCCGCGCGGGATCGTTGATAAACCCGTTGAACTGATCCAGAATCTTCTGTTTCTCATCATCTGTTTTGGCCGCGCGAATGCGTTGGCCGAAAAATCGGGTCAGATAATACTGGTTGATGAAGTTCAGCTTTTGCGGCACCGACTGCCGCTCTTTCTGCAACGACTGATACCACGCCATCCCCTCGTCAGCCTTTGCCTGAATCGCATAGGCAAAGACAGCTATCTCAGCCATCCGTTGCGCCTCGGTGAGAGTGTACTTCTCCGGAATTTCCGCTACATCCCGGAATCCCTGCTGTATTTCCTCGTCGGATGACAGCGGATAACCATCGGCAAGTTTTTCATACATGAAGCGCATCTGGTCGCGGAGCATCCGCCCAACACGCGTGAGTTTTTCCCCGTCTCGCATATTCTGATCGTTGCGTTTTTTCAGAAAAGGTACGACCACACGATAGAACGTTCCGACGTCTTCAAGATGTCCTGATCTTGCCAACATTTTTGTATAGAGCAGATACTGTTCTAATCTGTCACCATCTTCCTGATCAAGCGCATTCTGTAACACCTCGGCCTGCGTATCCCCGAAGTCCTTCTTGGCCTGTTCGTAAAGAGCCTGACCATTATCGGCATGAAGGAGTAACGTAAGGCATTGCCTCCGCAGAGAATCGTCTGCGAATGGATGTGCAAAAAACTCCGGAATAAGCTCAGACAATTTCCCGCCATTGAGACTCCCGCTAATCTTCGCCGAAGGCGCACCACGGGGAGGGCGGGATGCAAAACCGCAAACATAGATCTTCGCCAGCATCGCCAAATCCGGATTCTTGAATTCCCCGAGTGCTTCCAGTGCGACTTGCTTTTCATCTGGAGTTAGAAGAAAAATCCTGCTCATGTGAGGGGCGCTGACGCTCCACGACATCCAATTTGCTGAGCCGAAAGATTCAGCCAGTTCCGTTTTCCCATGCGCAAGGAGTAGTCGCAGAATTGAATAATTCGTATCGGACGGCGGATTTTGCAACAACCCAGGCAAAGCCTCATCATCTCCGGTCATCAAAGCCATTATGATCATCGAATTCGTCATCTGATAACGACGCATGACGTTCGACCCCAGCCGCTGCCGTGCCTGCCGACGAAACAGTGACTGTATTTCTTCGACAGTCTTCATCTCTTCAGGCGTCGAAACAAGATCAAGCGTATTCAGAAAATGCTCGCTTGAATTGAGACCATAGAAATCACGGTCGGCCAATTTCGCAAAAAGCGGTAAACAGGCCATCCGGAACCGATCCTGCACAGGACGCACCTGCTCATAAAAACGAGGCATCGGGATATCGATCATATAGTTTCCGCAGCCGATCCGCAATGAAACCGGAAGAGAGTTATTCTTCGCCCACGCGACATAATGGTCCGCCAACGTATCGCGAAGCTCCTTGTCCGCAAACTTCGCAAGCTCATTTTTCAAAATCAGGACAGCTTCTGTAGTGATGAATTTCCCGTCCGCATCAGGCTCAAGCAAAGCGACAGCCTGCTTGCGCTGCTCATCCGTGCGCAGCTTTGCTCCGTCTTCGAGCATCATGATCACCCGCAACAACACCGGTGCATGTCCGGGGTGCATCACCTGCAGTGTACGGATCGTTTCCGTGAATGCTTCCACCGACGGATCAATCTGTTCTACCGTTTCTGTTGTTGCCGACGCATTTTCCGGTGCCTTGCCGTCCGTTGAATTTTCCGATTTTCCTTCAGTCTTCCCGTCTTGCTTCTGTTCGGATTTCACCGCTTCAGCACGGGCTTGCAACTCTTTCAGTTTCTGCGGAGTCCAGGAGTCCTTGAAAAAATATGCAAGGGTGTGGATGTAGTCCCTGTATTCATCGTGCGAGAAATCAGCATTTTCGTCTGCCATCTGCCAGAAAACCGAAAACGCCGCTGGAGTCTTCACTTTCGAGCGAATCTGCCTCAGTATGGAATTGCGGGGATTGTTAGAACTGATTCGGTTCCGGGGGGTCAAACGTTTCAGATTCGGTATACATTTCTCCAAGAACTCAATCGTTCGGCTCACCGACGCTTGCGATTCGTCCGCAATCATTGCCCGGACAACTTTCACTACTTTTTCTTCATACGAAGAACTTGTGAATCGGCTCAGATCCGGTTCAAGCAATTCGTTGATTTCGTCCTGGGATACAGAACTCTGCAGCGTTTTGAGATATGCAGCAAATTCATTTGCCGGTCCTTCCGCAATCACATCGCGCTGAGCTGATTGCTCTTCCCAGGCACTGACAAAAAGCAGCAGTTTTTCGCGTTTTTCTTGCGGCAGGCTCTTGAGCGTCTCCAGCTCTTCGCCCATACATGCATATACGCCGGAAACCTTTCGGTCTGCCATCGCCAGAATCAGCTTCAGGCCAAACGGCATCGGAGACGTTTTTCTTAGACAGGCGAGCCGTTCTTTATTCGACCGCAGATCACCGGCAATTCGTGAGAACGAATCGTTCCTGATTCCATCAAGAGACATCTCGTCAAGCGGCTTGATAAACGGCATTTGCAGAAGTGAGTGGTCGTTTTTGCAATGCTCAAACAACCTGTAACTGAACTGGTTACTGCCGTCTTCACGGATGGATGGTGCGCGCGCAAAACCACCAATTTCATTGAACATTTTTAAGCTCGGAAGAATCAGGTGTTCATCCTGTGCGCAAACATTCAGTAACTGTGAAAATCCCTGAAGGGTCTGATAATCGGGAGTATTTTGGGCGATAGACGATCCCTGAAAAGAGATCAGTTCCTCTTTCAGGCACGCGTTTTTGAGCTGCTGCATACTGTCCTCTGCCTGCTTGACTAAACCTGCTTGTGCCAGAGCGACAGGCCATTCCCCTAAGGACTGTATCGCATAATAATTTCCGGTACGAGTCTGTATTTCCACTATGCGAGAAAACAAAGCAGACAGGTCATCATTTCCCTTTCGCGCGGCCAACGTCCGTGCCAGAAGATCCAGTGTCTGGGCAGAAAACATTTCACCGGAATCACCCAACCGGCTCAGCTCATTCAGGGCGGCCTGCCCCAACTGCCCTTCAGCCGACTCGTACAGTTTAACCCACATGCGCAACGACTTCGCACGTTCGTTACCCGAATCGAGCGTGCCAATCCATTGCTTCAATGCCGGTATGCCGTCGTGTTCGAGCGCGTGGATATACAGATAGGCGATCGGTGAGAGCAGACTTCGCTGATCACGGCCGTTTGAATAACGTAACACGGTATAAAACGGGTTGTTGTCTGCCGACGACAGAACAGACCGGGCGAGTGTGGCGATTTGCTCCGGATCAGTCCCCTTGTCTTGCTCAAGCAACGCTTTGACACCAAAAGCATCTTCGGCGAGAACAGGAATTTTCAACATTTCATCACACAGCGCAAGAACCGTTTCGTCACGCAGCCGAACAAGCTCTTTCGCCTCCACCGATAACTTCCCGTTGTTATCATCCTTCTCAATGATTCCTAGAATTCTCGACTGGCCGAGACATTTGGAATACATGTACGGTTCCAGAAATGCGTGTTTCGTCTGCATCAGCATCATAGACTCGACCTGTGTCTTGCCGACAAAAGGCAAAGCGCAGGTCAAAACACGCGTGTACTGGATTACCGAAGCGAGTTGCTGGTTCGACTGCGTCCTCTGCGAACACATCATGATCACCTGAGAGGGGGCAATCTCCATCGCCTGGGAAACATACTCGTCTGAAGAAGACTTGTCGCTGCTTTCCAGCAGAACCGCGAGTTCAACCAATGCAGGCACCAAGTCGCTGCGGATCTCCAGCGCCTGTTTATAGCAGCGCACGGCTTCGTCTTTCTTGTCGAAGGCTGAAGCAAGCGCGGCGTATGCAAGCAGCTTCGGTAGATCCTTCGACTGGTCGTCAACCGCAATCTCGGCCAGAACATCGCTTTCAAGATGCTGCCGTTTGATCATTTCCTGAAGGTTATTTAATTCCCACGGAAACCCATTCTGGTAGTTCGACATCAAACGCATATGGCGGGCACGGTAATCCCGCGCAAGAAGCCGAACAGCGGAATCCTTTTTTCCTGACGAAACGAGTTCTTTGATCGTTTGTTCATTAATCTCCCGCGTCATTGAACCGGGCTGCATTCCCAACACCGAATTGGCATCCGCTTCCGCAAGGCGTTTATCCAATTCCTTGACATCCTTATCCATCCCGAGGCGGGAAAACGCGTCAGACAGCCCTTGAAGTTCATTTCGCGACAACCGGTATCGCAACATCCTCTGCAGCGCTTCGCGCGCAATCTGGCGGTTTTCGTCGTTGAGCGCATCGTCTTCAAGCGCATAGTACACGATCGCCGAATCGGCTTGCCGCTGTTGCTGCTGATTGGTCAGCTTCTTGCGGGCCTGCCCGATCAGTTTGACCGCTTCCGCATTACGTTTCTGCTCTCCGTGCAATGCTGCGCGCAAAAGAAGCTCCTCCGAATCCGCATTCTCTTCCAGCGGGATTTTTGTAATCGCGTCGTCAAGTTCTTCTCTCCGGTCTTGGCGGAGCAGATAGATGACCTTCACCCACGGTTGCTGCAATCCAGCCAGAATCGTTTCAACCGTCTTCCGCTCCGACTCATCAAGGCTTCTTGCTTGACTGGATGCCATCTGAATCATTTCGATGATATCCGGCGCAATCTTTGTAAATGACAAATTTAAATGTGTATGATGAATCGGCTGCATGGCGCTTCCGGAAAAACGTGAATATCCGCCAAAATAGCGCATAAACGCGTTGCGTTTCTGACCGGGATTTTTCTGCGACTTTTCAACCCGCCCGTTCAGGATCTTTCCCCATTCCTCAAATGCGCCGGAGCGGAACAACGCGTCGGACATCACGTGTCCGAACCAGGGCGTTTTAACAAGGGTTTCGTCAGACATCCGGTGATAGTATTCAAGCATGCGCCCGGTGAAAAATTGCCCGAACGCATCCTTTGATGTTTCAGCATTTCGTCTGGCGCCGAGTGAATATGCACTGCTTACGGTTGAGAATAAAGCGGTTTCGTCAGTAACTTCTTTTTCAATCTGGTCAAACGCTTCCAGTAGTTCGGGCAGAAGCAATTCTTCCGTTTCCTGCTTCTTTCCGGCTTGATCATCTGTGACGCCTGCATCTGCGACAAACGCGCATTGCGCCTGACATGCAGCCATAAATGCGAGCTCCGTCGATTTACCCTTGAGAATTTGATAAACCTGCAGGAAATCCTCCCGGCTTGCGTTTTTCGTTATCTGCATTTGAATAAGGAGCCCCAGAGCGGCAGGATCATTCCGATACGCATCGTCTTTGAGTAACTCCGACAAGGATTTTTTTGCCAGAATCTGCGGGTTGGTCGCAAGGGTGATCCGCAAAGAAATCCTATCAAGCCCCAGTTCCTTCAGGCGCCGGATCAAGTCTCCGGACGGCTCCTTCTCTTTTTCACTGCTGCTGCAAGCCGCCCACGCGGCGATAAACGTCAGCACATCTTCATGCCGCGCCGGAAGCGGAAACACACCAGCGCCACCCATAAATCCAAACCTCCCCGCTCTGGCAGCTCCTGAGGAAAACCCGCCCGCCCCCATCTGCCGCTGCATCCTGTAATACGTGATCATCTGCCCCGACTGGATCTGCATGAACAGATCGTCCAAGCCGGAAATCTTCGGCTTAAACATAAAGCGGCCGAAGTGCGAATGTACGGTAGAGACAGCCTGACTATTTCTCTCCTGTGTTGCCTGAATTGCCGCACGAAAAGAGTCCCAAGCCGCCGCCGTCTCTTTTGTCTCCATCTCGCATACGCCGCGCAACAGGCACAGGCGATAATCCTGTTCCACAAGTTGCGGATAACGCCGCAGCATTTTCAGTGCAACCTGAACAAGATTCATTTCATAGAGAGAAACAACCTGCTTTTCAAGTGCCTCGGTGGTTGGTATGGAGCCCATGGCCTCTTCAAACAGTTCCGTTGCCTTTTCCTGTGCGCCGCTTTGCAGATATAACCGGATGAGCCACTGGCGGGTATTGCCCCCGGGTTCCTTGGGCAGCGCCCGGTTCAGCATCCGGATTGCTTCGGCAAGGTCGCCCTCGCTTTCTGAAACCCGCGCCACCGCATGCAACAACGGCACATCGTCACCCTTGAGTTCAGACGCCTTGCGCAGATACGTCGCCTGCTCGTCAAGATCATACTCCGCTTCCGAAATTTGTGACAACGCAAGAAGCGGGAAGACAGACCGTGGATTGTTCTCCGCCCGCGTCTGAAAGTGCCGCTTCAGATCGTCCACCCGGCCCTGCATCCGCGCAACGCGCAGAAGAGGATCGATAAAGCCCAGTCGTGCCTGCAGGCTGTCGCTTTCTTCCAGCAGCTGCCAGTAAATCCGTGCCGCATCGGAGTACTTCTGGTTGGATTCAAAAACTTGCGCCAACCGTTGGCGAATCTCGACATTATCGGGAATCTTTAGCGCCAACTGCCGCAGAACCTTCAGCGCCTCCTCTTCATTATTATTTTCCTGCAGCAACCGCGCCTTCAGAAGCGTTGGAGCGGGAAGTGACGGCAATTTCTTCTGCCACGCATCGCACCACCCGACAGCTTTATCCCACTGCCGCAGATTCCGGCTGATACTGGCAAGTTCCTGATAAATCGCCGACTCGCGTTCGGGCTGTACGGTCAGGAGTTTTTCAAGAATATCCGCACACGCTTCGATATTTCCCTCCATGCGCTCAAACCGCAGCATGGTTTGCCATAGCAGCGCCATCGCCTCACTGTCCGGAGAATTTTTCAACGCTGCTTCCAGAGGCGCTTTTGCCGCCGGTAAATCGCCCTCATCCCGTTGTGCAATCAGGCTTGCCAGCAAACACGTCTGTTGTGCCGAACAGCTCTGGGCCGACAACTTCTCTTCAAGCGCTTTGGCCTGATCCGTATCGACTGCAATCCGGACAACATCGGACAGAACGGCATCAAGTTCTGTTGCACGCCGCGTGAGTTCCAAGCGTTTAAGCGCATAGTCAAGCGCCTGCGGCAGTTGTTTCATTTCAACAGACAGCATGCAGAGTTTTGCCAACACGCGCGGATCTGCCTCCGACTTCTGCGGGTCTTTCTGAAGCAGTTCGAGTGCGGCTTTCATTTCGTTACCGGATGAGAGGATGCCGCTATAACGCATCAACCGGTCGGTGTCTGCGTTTGCAGCAAGATCCTGAAAAATCGCGATGGCCGGTTCAGGCTTTTTGACCGACAGAAGAAACTCGGCGTACGTTTCTTTTGCGCGTTCACTGTCGGGGAATTTTGTAATCATGGCCTGATAGGCCAGTTCAGCCTGTTCGGGGTGGCTGTAATTCTGCCAGTGCGATGCGATCCGCTGACAAAGAACTTCGTCGGCCTGTTCACGAGCTGCAAGTTTTGCAAGCGTCGTCGTTTCCTCGTCATGATTCCCGCTGGCATGTTGCAACCGGGCCAGACGGAACGCCGACTCCATGTCGTCCGGAAAATCAGCGCAAAGCGTTGTCAACTCCGCAATGGCTTCCGTTTTCTTTCCGCATTTATCCAGTAGATCGACATACTCCTGCCGCAGGTTTCTGTCACCCGGTGCCGTCAACAGCAGGGCTTTACCCGCCTCGACAGCGGCGTCGGTTTCCCCGAGATCGGCAAGCGTCTGCGCACGCATGCGCAAAATCCCGATCCGGCCGGGATATGTTTTTGCCAGTTGCGCCAATTCAGCAG
>QKHZ01000022.1 GCA_003249795.1 bacterium
GACTCAACGTTTTCTTATTAACAATCAGCCTTCAACGATCCGCTTCATGAAATAAGAGTTGGCACTGACGCACCCCATGCGCCAAAATGCCTCCCCGGCGGCTCTATTCCTATTCGTCAAAAAGAGTTATACGTTTCGTCCACGTACAGAACCCTCAGACAAGTTCATATTGTAGCGTGTTTTCCTGTCGCCAGCAAATGATTAATCACCGCCAAACGCAAATACCACCGAATCATTTCCGGCGGTATTTGCGTGATTTTTCCAGCACCCGTTTGCGGCGCGTGCGGTCAAGCGTTTCGTAGAAATCAGACTCCCGTCATGATCAGTTTGACCGCAACCGGATTTTCAAGACATCTCCGGCAACCGCCATACTTGGGCGAATCCGCTGTTCGCTTTCCAGTAGCAATTCAAATCCCCAATCGTTGACGATGCCAACACTTTCGCCTGTGCGCAACAGAGTGATCTCCTCGATCTTGCCCTTCAGCTCCGGTAAAATCACATCACCCATCGGCTGCTGCAACAAGTACAGGTACAGATCGTTCCCTTTCTGGGTATAGCAACCGGCAAATGGGGGCGTATATGCCGAATTGCCAGCACCGACGACAGCTTCACCATGAGCGGCGTACCACTCGGCAAGCTCCTCAAGCCGCTTGATCGACATTTCCGGGAAGTTCCCCTTTTCATCAGGGCCGATATTCAGCAGCAGATTGCCGTTACGAGCCACACACCCCATGAGTCCTCCGGTGAGAGTGCACAACGGTTTGTAGTTAAAGTCCGTATTGCAATACCCCCAGTGATCATTCATCGTGCAGCAGGTTTCCCAGACAACTTCTTTGCCCTTCACTTTCTGGGGCTGGTTCGGCACACAGATTTCCGGCGTGTAGTAATCGAAATCGCGCACATCCTCTTTGTAATAAGAAAGACGGTCGTCAACGAGAATATCCGGTTGATGCTTGTAGATCGTCGACAAGAGCCGTTCGCGATCGTAATAGTCCTCATGCGCCTTGTACTGACTGGTGTAATCGAGGAAAAGCAGATCGATTTTCCCGTATTCGGTCATGAGTTGCTCGACATGATTGTTCAGCAGATCCAGATAGGCAATGCGGTCCTCTGGTTTTACCTCATGCATTTCCTTGCGCTGAATATACTCGGGACTTTCCTGATCAGACCAACCCGGATGCGTCCAGTCCGGCAATGAATGGTAAAAACCGATCCGCATCCCTTCGGCACGGAATGCATCGACAAACAGACGCGTCACGTCTTTGCCGTAAGGGGTATTGGTGATTTTATAGTCAACATAATGGCTATCAAACATACAGAAACCGTCATGATGGCGGGTGGTGAAAACAACATATTTCATACCTGCGGCTTTTGCCAGTTTTGCCCATTTTGCCGGATCGAAATCGACCGGATTGAATTTATTCATCAAACTTTCGTATTCACCTGGAGTCCACGCATCTCTTGCATACGTCCATTCTCCTTTGGCAGGGATAGCATACAGTCCCCAATGGATAAACAGACCAAAGCGCGCATCAACAAACCAGTCAGCCTTACTCATAACACAGTCTCCTTATAAACCATAAAATCTGGTTGCAATCTCGTTCAGAATACTATCGAACTTACGTTAGAATGTCGAAAACGCAAGCGTCTACAGACACACAGACGCGTTTTGCTCCCCAGCGACACAGATGCTTTCCAATTTCAGCATTTGCGGAACGGCGGCGGAAAACTGCGGCGTAATCGTCAGCGAATGCATTTGGTCTGGAACAAGATCGGTTGCCAGAGTTTTGACCAGATATACAGATGGCGAAAATTCCGCCGCCCACGACATATCGTCGAATTCGCCGACAATTTTATCATCAATGCTGACCTGATAAGGACCGCACCAAACCGTTGCCTCCCCAAACAGCGTCACCGTAGAGCCATAAAATTTTACAGAAAGCGGTTCTGGTTGAACCGGCATCAAGTCGAATTTGCGAAATGCTGTTCGACGGCAATTTGCAGCAATCACTTCGTCATCCTGCCATCGTGAACAGAGAAAATCAAACGTTCCCGCTCGAATCTCGGGTCTGCCCACGTTCCAACCCTTGGGCAATGTTTTAAGCTGAGAGAGACGAATTCGTTGAGTGTGGGCGAATGTCGGCGGCGTAACCCACTCATCTGGAACATGCGAAATATCATTTGTTTGCCCAGATCGCTGAAGTGCCTCCCATATATGCCGCGCGTAAACGCTGTAGCCAAAATCGTGGGGATGAGTTGTGTCAAAAAGATCGGTCGGCCAGACAGCCTGCAGATCCAAATTCCCCGCCTGATATTCTGAACGCATTCCAGCAATAACATCCGCACAAGGCAAATTATATTTTTTGTATAGCGCAAGGTGCGATGTCCTGCGTTTTAATTCTGCGACGTCCGGCAGGGTAACAAAATCCTGAGAGGCCAGCATGACAGGAAAAACTAACGCCTTTCCTTCACCAAGGATCTTCCGCAGAATGGCTTCATATGCAGAAAGCGCCAGATCGTCAGTCGCTTTGGCATTGTCGTTGAGGGTAAAGTCAAGAATGACAAGATCAGGATTGTACGCCAGAACGTCACGTTCCAATCGGTAAACGCCAAGTCCCGATCCAGTACCGCCAATTGCGGCATCAATAAAGTTCCATCGGGCGAGTGGATACTCTTGCCGCAGTTTGCGCATCAGGATTCCACGGTAGCTTGTCCGGTTCGGGTCGCTTGCGTTAGCTCCCCAAGTCAGCGACCCGCCGAAAAAGGCCACAGTCAGCGCAGCGCCCTCATTTGCCTTTTTGAAAAAGTCCCCAAAACTCAAAAGTTCAGACTTCATATTTTGTCCAGAACACGATGTCATGATAAATCCTTTATCTATTGCATAACAGTAAGCCTTCTATGCGAATCATACGATTACCAACAAGCGGTCACAAAAACAGTTTACAAAATATACGTGCAAGACCAGACATCCGTAATATCTGTTAGCGGTTTTATTGGCCTTCGAATACGGCTGCAAAATTCCGGCGCTATGCCTATAACAGAATAGCGTATTGCAGGTTTCAGAAAATTCAATTGTAAATCTGAGATTATTGAAAAAGCCATAAGCGCTGTCCTTGAAAATGCCATCAGGATGTTCTTATGATAATCGCTCGGAATGAACTGCCTAGTAAAAAATAAGCGTGCACATTATAAGCGGAAAGGAGTTCCATACACACAACCCGTGAGGAAAAGCATACCCCCAAAACAGGTATTTTGCGGAGTCAAACAACGTCGAAATGTGAGCTTTAATAAAGGATAGCTCAACATTAGAGAACAGGGCAAGAATATTCATTTCACCTTAAATGAAAACGAAGCAAACGCGAGGAAGACGGATCATTTACAATCAGCCATGATTTTCGGATTACCAGTTGTCGTGGCTGGAAATCGATACCGACCTGTCCGGTTGAAAAATGAAACGCTGCCTTCCCGTCCACCAGGTTCAAGGCGACTAGCTCGTTCAGACAACTGTCACTGAAAATCGCTACAGATTGATCGGCCGCTAAACCTGCAATGCGCACGTCAATAAATGCCTGCTTCCATTTGAGGGTTAATGCCACGTTACCGGTGCTATTGGACCGGATATCATACCCCCACAACCAATCAGTACCTGCAATCAGAAGTATGCTGTCGGTCGGATCGACTGCTAGAAAGCATGGGTTTGCAGGTAAATCCTCAATGGTGTCTGGTGCAACAATCATTACGTTTCCAGAGTCCTTCTCCTGTTTAAGAAAACAAACCCTTCCGCCATCAAGTACCCAAACAGAACTATCACCACACGTGACGGCAATCGGATTGATAAAGCTGTTTGCCTCTGTAAAATCGATCCACGCCTTCTGCCCGAAACCGATTTTGTTCGGATCATATCGCCAGATCTTTTTCTCCACGGGATCAAGAACAAGAAAATCAGGATACCGCCATGCGATACTGCAGGCCCTGCTTTTCCACCCGCCGCCCGGACGGAATGACTCATTACCCATGCATGAAAGCGGCTCATCCGGACGGTCAGCCCAGTTCAGCCGCAACAGTCTTGCCTGATTGTCTGCAATCGCGACGATATCGCCCTCATGATTGACGGCAAGGTTACTAACTCCGCGTAATCCGCCCAACCGGCGAATCGCTTTCCCTCCTGCTTTATATTCAACAACACCTTGACTGCATCCGACCCACATTCTGCCTCTCACTTCTTCTGCGGCAACAGACCGTGCAAAATGCGTCCATTCCTGCGGAAGCGAACGGCTGTTTGTATGCATCTGATCAACCGGCAATGATTTGGCACCGCCTCCGGCATGAAGTCCCCACGTCAGGTGTCCCGTATTCGAGAACCCGATAAAAAATCCGGGCGCAGGCCAACCGATATTGGTTATTTGCGCACCGTCAAGCGAAAACCGGTATGCATTCATGTCCGGATAACTGCTGGCAGCCAACAGACTTTTCCCATCAGCTGTAAACCCGATCGGACCATACGGAACATTCTTCAAATCAGGCAACGATAGCGTAAAATCCGTTTTTTCTCCTTCGGCGTTGTAGGCAATAATCTTCCGGTTGATGCGAAAGAAGAAGCGTGAGCGGCTTGCGACATTTTCCAACGGCTGACCGCCATCAACAATCGCCGGAAGCGCACAAAACGCCTGATATTGATGAACATCCAGATCATCGAGTTGAAACAGGCTCTGAGCCGTTTCAGAAACAGGATCAAATGCGATCAATGACCAGTCCGATCCGATCAGATACGCATATTCGCCGTCATAAGAAAAACCAGACGAGCGCTGAACCTTCACCGGCAGCGTGATGCTTTTACCTAAAGTATACTCCTGCGTTTGCACCGAGGGCGAGAACCGATAGACTTCACATCCTTCGGGCATCACCCAGAGATTTTTCTTCCGATCCAGAAATATCCCATACACATCATTAAACGGCAAGGTGGGCATTCCCTGTTTCTGGCTTTGTCCGAGAACACCAGAAAAAAACAGGCGAAGTCCTGCATTCGAAGTTTCCCAGCTATGCGGATTGGCTGGATTTCCTGCAGCGTTTTCACCGGGAAACACAGCTGGTGTTATTGCGTACAGGAGGATCATCATCAGAATGATGTTTTTCACGACAGTCTCCAGCCAAAGCTGTCTTCAGCATTGCACCCATAAGCGGCAACCACGTTCATCGTTTCTCTATGGAAGAAGAATCAGGTCGCCGAAGTCATTGCGTCGTTTCAGATCAAAGATACCCAGTGCTGACGGATCGCGCTGATTGGCATTATCAGAATCATTGACCGTCATACCAATGCCCAACGCCGTTCCCGCCTTCGGCGTGGTTTTCAATCCTAACTGTTTCCACGGGATGTCTGCAGCATATAGAAGTCCATCTTCTGTTTGCGTGACAGAAATTCCGAGGTCTGCCGCTTCGAGTATTCCAAACCTCAACTGCTCGCGGTCAGGACTGATCCATCGTACGGCCTGCGGACCATTCTGCGTCAATGCAAATCCAAGCTCCGAGACCCGCGCCTGTGTGATTGAATCCATAAAACCGTTTCCGGTTACAGAGAACGTTGTGCCGTGGTCGATATCGACCGCCATCTGAATGCAGTCCTGTTTCCAAATTCCATCACCGCTGTATGCCTGAAGATGAACATCATCCTGAACGAGTGCGCGCAGATAAAACGCATTCTGATCCCATGCAAACCAGAGTTTTGCAGCCGAATCCTTCATGCCTTCATATTCCGTTTCTGCGCGGACAACGTATTCACGCCCCTGAAGCAGATTTGCAGATTGAGCCATGATAACATCCGTTCGATTATTTACTGATATGTTTTCTTCCAGCTTTGCCGCAAACAGGAAGTTCACATTTTTGCTATAATCAATCACATACCCAGTCCTCAGCTTCGCCTCGACTTGAAGCGGATAGACTTTGAACGGATCTGCGTCATTGATGTTAAGCGGAAGAAATACACTGTTTTCCTGCTGTTTTTTCAAGTGGAACGGCTTTTCAGCTTGGCTGCCCGGAACTTTTTCCAGACGAACGGTCAGGATGCCGTCACGCTCCTCGCCCTGCCTTTCCTGCACGATCAGTCGTATGCCCTCAGTTCCGTTTTCCATCGCGACAATCGCGTCTTTGATCCCGATCGGTGCGGTGACATCAAGCCGCACGCTAGCCACAGCTATTGTTTTTCGGTTCTGTACAAGAAGTAATTTCAGCGGCAACTCTCCCAGTGCCGTACCAGATGACAAAGGAATGCGGAAGCGAAAATCTGCGGACTGCCCCGGCTTCAGTTTCATTTCTGCCTGCTGGGCAACAATTCCGTTCGCCGCATCGGCAGAGAGAAGTAATATTCCATCGAACATTTCATTTTGCGGATTGGTTACGGTTCCGCTTATTTCGATTTCTGATCCAGCAAATACGGTCATTGATGTTGCTTGAGGGCGGATGGCCTTGACCGACTTGCTTCCCCATAGTTGTTCGGAAACGCCTTTGATGTAAACCGGCTCCGGGCCAAGCTGAAGCGTCAACATCCCCTCAGGGGCTGCCAAGAGCGTTTCCCTTCCCATCCAGTCAAACGCTTGCACCTGTTCGACGCCGACAGGAATCGTCACAGTCCTAGACTCACTGCCGTAGTCCCACAGAGCGAGGACGAGGCTCTCAGGGCGCTCAAAGACATACCCCCATGACGAGTTCCCCAGCCACTCAATACACTCTGAAGGATGGTGCCCCTCAAGCAACCACGTCATCGCAGCGAATGCCGGTGCAACCGGACGGGGTCCGAGTTTATTGGCGCCATAACCTGCGGTTTTTGTCAGCGCTTCGTAATAACCGTAGTCACAATCAAATCCATGCCGCATTCCGCTGTGGGCGTAAAAGGCAAAATTAACTTTATAACCTTCCCCGAAAGTGATGAGTTTCGTGCGGATCTCTTCCTGCGCATGCGCCAGGTCGTCGCCCGGACTTCCGGCATGGCCGTATCCCTGCTCTGTCCCAAACACAGGAAGATCTTTTCCGACGTACTTACGGATGATGGACTTGTATTGCCGCAGATGGCGGATCAGTCCTTCACGCTCCGCCGGATGGGCATGGTAGGGGTGCGCTGAGACGCCGTCAAGATGGTTGCCGATTCCTGCTTTCATCCAGTCATCCAACTCTTCGGGCTTACTGATTCCAGCCGCGCAAGGGCCAAGAATACACGCATCCGGATCAACATCGTGAATCGCCTTGTACCCGATTTCATAAAAACGGACAACGTCCTTGATTGTTCCGTTGAAGTTCCACGGCGGAATCGGTTCCCACGTCAATTCATAATAACGCGGTTTTGAATCGGCATGCACCTTCATGGCTGCCGCAGCGATATGTTTACAATACGTTGCCCAATCACGTTCGCCGTCGACACTCAGCGGCCCCTGCTTCAGATACCGGTGCTGAGGTGTGCCCATATCAACAGGATTCGCCTGTGCCCAGCGCGGCGCAACACAGATAATGCCTGTAATCATTTTATAAATATGCCATTGCTGTTCGTTTCCGTTTTTCATGAACTTGCAGAAATCCCAACGCGTTTTTTCACCTTTATCAACATAAGGGATACCGTCAACGGTATTGACTTTGATCTTTTCAAGCACCTGTCCGGCATGATCCGGCTCCGTCTTATGCCAACCGAACTCTCCATCCATCACCCAACGCACACCCAGATATGGCAGGACATTCGCATCTTTATTAAACCCGCCCTGCATTCCAAAGTGCGTTTCAGAAGACGGGTATAGAGTCCGCTTGGCAGGATCAACAACTATCGCATAGGTTAGGTATCCAGCCCCCCGGCTCCCAAGTTCCGGCCACGTCACACCGTTTGACAGACGGGCATTGACCCGATAAAATCCGAGCCCCTGATTGACCGCAGGCATTGAATACTTCCAGACTGCGCCCTGATCCGCCGGTACTTTTACAAACTGCGAATTCAGCTGATAACCAGACTCGTTTACGGTCTCAATCTGCAGGAACAGACGCGTTATCGTCGGCGTAATTCCCGTGACGGTGAATGTCAATTCAATCGTCTCGCCCGGAATAAACGTACTGGTCGAAGGGCGGTTTGTGTCCGCCGCCAACGTCAACGCCGCAGAAGATTCAGCTTGATTGCCTGCAGCAAGCGCACCCGAAGGATAATGCGCCAGGTTACCTGTCATCATCGCCAGAACAAGAACAATGACTCGAAACGAACTCAGTCGACAGATAGACGAGTAACGCCGCAGGTGAGTATAATGAGCTTGCCGACGATCCGAATATTTTTGAAAACACAATGTCATACCGCCTCCCTTCAATAAATGAAGTGACTCAAAGAATAGATAAAACTTAGCTCGTGATGAAACTTACCAGCTCCAGCGATTCACGTAGAGTTCTTCTGTGAGGGCATAGCCCAGCTTTGAACTCAGGTGCCCGTCAAAGTATAGGATGTTTGCCCCGTTATTGTGAACACGCTGCACGCGTGAATAGCCATCAGTAGTTCCGCCGTCAATCCCATCGGAGCCGTAATCACTGCTGAAATAATAATGCCCATCAACAATCCATGGCGTAATCGTCGGTTTGCGCGCATCACGCGGGATCAAACGGTTCTGATACCTTGTCCAGTCATATGTGACACTCGACGGGATGTAAATTCCCGGAGGAATCATCACGTTGCACACAGAATACTGCGGTACAGGATTCCAGCCCATTGAGCCCGTCAATTCAACTTCCTGAGCCGGACAGTACAATGTCTTCCATCCCGGATCGTTGACAACCCCTGAACTGGTTGATGCAGGTCCAGTTGAAATGCTGCCGCTGCCGGTATTCGAAAATAACCGCATATACCACCAGGGAGGATCTGTCGACGGTGTTGTATACACAAAAGTCGGAACCCAGCAGTTCTCCTCATCCCGATATGCCTGTGCATACATGAGCAGCTGCTTCAGGTTATTGGAACACGCTGCTTGCCGTGCAAGACTGACGCCATGGTTTAAAGCAGGCAAAAGAAAGGACGCCAGAATCGCGATAATCGCAATCACAACAAGCAGCTCAACCAAAGTAAACGCCTGACGACTGCCGACAAGCCCAGAGAATCTGCGCCGACCAAGCCCTCCATTCGCCGATGTATCGCCACATGCAAAGCGAGGAGTAATTTTTGCCATATCCATCTCCAGTCTCTGGCGCTGCTGTAACTCCAGACTCCACTCTAAACAGGATGAGCTTGTTGTCAGAAGATCCGGCGCGTCCTGTTCGGTAATTAGATTCCGCTCCGCAGCCATCGCAACCGTATCGATCCACCGACAGGACAGAACCAGATCCGGCTTCATATCGTTCAGCGTTTGTTTTGGAGTCGTAATCTTGAACCCCGGCCGCTGCTCAAGCATATCCGTTGACAGAGAACAGCGATGAAATACACACCCTTCATTTTCCTGTTTCTCCAGCTGCGGATCATCGATGGACAGGTGAACCTGATCCGGCTTGACTGGCGACAGGCCAAAATAATACAACGCGCTTTCATGGCTGATAGCAATAACCCGCCGTTTTGATTTCCCGGCAACACACAACGACCACTGAATAAACTCACTTTCAAGCGTGTCGTCAAATCCGGGCAGGCGAAACACGCCACGATCCACCCGCAGCCAATTACCAGCCTTGACATGGTAAACATGGTGGCTTTGCGCATATCCAGCCTGCTTGGCCTGTCGGGCTGTGAAGTAGCCAAACTGGCGTTCAGCAATCTGTTGTAGCGGGTGGCGGATCGTCATGTTGATTCCCTGAAAGTTGTTTTCCGGTTTAACTGTACTTCGTAAGGGCGACCAAGACAAAAAACAAATATGGATTCTGCACAATATCACACTTAACCCATTAATCATTAAAGGGTAATGAATATTGATCAAATCCAAGAAACCAACTATAATTGTGCAAAATCTATGACTAATTCAGGAAAGAAATACAGGTTACAAATCTTACAAGCACAGCCATTAACATCCCTAATTCATCGTGAACACGTTAGTTAAGACTGCATGGCTACCGGCAAACGTGAAATAGCACTCTGTTGAAAATTTCTGATATGAGCAAATCACACCTGCAATGAATTGCACAACTGGAAATAAGCCGCCGCCTTTTCCGCGCATTCCAAATAGCGTTTTTCTACCGTATGTTTTTACAGACTGATGCCGGAATAAACGAACGGGAATGATGACTCTTTATCGATACTGTCGCAGTCAAGGGCTCCTGCAGAACAGGAAAATTAATCCAACGCTGAATTAAAATTTCATATCATTTAAGTACCAGACCAACCAGCCAGAATGTAAAATTTAACAGCCAAAACAACACCATCGGACAATAAAAACAATTGGACTATTTTCATATAAACAATTTTTATATCGAGATGGACTTCGTCAATCCGGAAAGAACGAGGAATTGAATAACAATAGCATTTATTCATGCTTAATCATTCGCTTTATCATTACTCGACCATGCGAAAATGTATGGAAGATCTCTCAAAATAGCCAATATTTTTGATGCCTCATTCCCTGACTGATATCGAGAACTATGAGGAAATGCCGCCACAATACCGCCACATATTGACATTATACTGCGAGAAACCTAGACGCCCGAAAAATGTGTGGGCTCCATGATTGAACGCCCATGAATCAAGTGCGACACAGCAAATACGCTCTTCCTTCGCCAAGCTGTCAACCGCATGCATAAGCCTGCTTCCGACTCCCCGTTGCCTGTATTCAGGATCAACCGAAAGCTGATGAACGTAGATCCTGTCTTGACTGTACGTAAAAGGACTCTCTCGCTTCCGTTGGACAGTACACCAGACATAGCCAATAGCAGAACCAGATGTTAGAGCGATAAACACAAAACTATCTTCAGTCTGAATCTGCTTGCGAAAGAAGTCCTCGACGTCCGAAGGCACGGTAGGATATTTAAACACGGCAGGTTCATTCGCCGCGTGCAGCTTCTGCACGGCATCATTAAGCCGGGAAATCTCAAGAGCATCCTCCGACGTCGCCAGTAATATTTCAATATCGATTTTCATAACGCCCCAATATCTGAGTTGAATACGGATCAACGATTCTCGGCTTCAAACCGATCCCCCCAAACTTGCTACACCAGCATCCAACCTATGGGTAAAATTACGGAGTCAAACTAAAACTTGCACATCATAGGATTCTCGTGCGTAGAAGCTCTTTTCTCTTCATCATCCCAATTGCAGCGAACTTATTCACATTCAGCATTAACACAATATCTTATCGCAAAAACAACACAATGCCATTTAGAATTCACAGACAACAAGCAGTAAAGCACGAACCCCTGATCTTCGACGAAAATATTGCGCTATCAATTTCTTTAAACTGGGCAACACGATGTCGACGTAAAATATTTAGGCTGGATATGAAATCTCCATGATCCTCACGCAACGCCATAAAGACGCCCTGATAACAATGATCGAGATTCGAGGCTTCATTCTCATCTGAACCGACGGCATGAATGAATTCACGGCCAAATCGCGGGGAAATGGCTCACACAACTTGAATTAGGCCGTCACGCCTTCGTTTTGCTGGTCATGACAAAATCTATTTGAGCAGATGAAGCATCCTGATGTTAAAGATGAAAAGTCACCGCCTGATTCATATCCAAACAAAATCAGCAGCATCGCAATCATTCACGGTTGTCTGAAAGATTGCCAAGTGATTCGACACCGGTCAGGGATTTACCGGAACGAAAAAACGAACGTGCCTGTTGGATCGACGAGTCCATCTCCTCCAGCTGCCGGAGCAGTTGCCGCTCATGGTCGTTGGTCGCAAGAATCGCACTCATGCCGCCGTTACGAATCACAACGCGCCGGTCTGCCTGCAGAATCAGCAACGGATCGTGTGTCGCCATCAGGACGATCTTATCACGCTGAATAAGCAACTCAAGCGCCCGACGTTTATCTGTTCCGGCATTTTCGATTTCGTCAATCAACACGACCGGCGCACGACCGATACAGGCAACATCCGCAATCATCAGCGCGCGCGACTGCCCGCCGCTCAAAAAAGTGACCGGCGTATCGGCTCGAAACGACTCTCCGGATAAATCATTAGCAATGTCAATCACTTCTGAGACAACATCCTCTGCATTCTCAAGATAACGGCTACGTGCATGCATAAGCAGAAAATCGCTGACGTTCATATCGAGAACAAAGTTCATGTTCTGCGTAATCTGCGCCACCAACCGACCGCTGTGGCTTGAGCGAAACGAATCGTCCGGCATTGATCCGTTCAACTTCACCGTCCGTCGCGTCGGGGTATCGCCACAAGCAAGCCACTCGATATCCGCAAGCAACCGGCTTTTGCCAGAACCGGTCGGCCCGACGATACACGTCACGTCCCCAGGCTTCAGCATCAAACTGCAGGCCTCAGGGCATCCGGCCTTGTCAAAACCGGAAAGAACCTCCAGTGATTCAATCTGCCGAATTGATTCTGCGCCAAGCAGCCCTGCAAAAAACGCAGCCCCATCTTCCAGCAAAACATCCGGCGTCGTGCCGGCACCAGCGAACCACTCATCCGAAAGCGACCGCACCAGATCCTCAAAACTGAAATCAGAAAGATCCAAACCGTTGGCGGCAAGAAAATCGGAAACTGCCGGGTAGTGTTTCGACACAGTGCATAGCGGCTGACAGAGCAATTGTTCAAGTGTGCGGCTCATAGCTGGATCTTCCGTTTTAGCCCGACCTGAAAATCCTCACCGACGCGGGTCTCGCCAAGGCAGTACGAACAAAGCGCAGACGGCATCGGAAACCGGAGCTTCATCTTTGCCGCATCGCTGATTTTCCCGCCCGCCTGCACCGCAGCCGCCAACCTATCAGCGCCCTGCCCCGTCACGCCATTAATAAACAGCACCGCCGCTCGTGGATTGACCTGCTGGATTTTAAAGCGGAACACTTCGCGCTCAGCCTGCGAAACCAGATCGCTTTTCGTGACAACCACAAGATCGGCGAGTTTAAGCATCGGCCCGGTCTTGAGCGGCGTATTGATCCCACTGAGGTTGTCGAGCATACAGACGGCCAGAAGATCCTTCAGGTGCGGCGCGCACCGGTTGCACAAACCCGCGCTCTCAGTAATCAGCGTGTCCAGTTTTTCCGCACGAGCCCACTCAAGACATTCTTCAATATTGCTGACAAAATAGTGATCAGGACACAAGTTGCCAGCTATACCTGTGTTAGCGGTGATACCACGGCTTCGGTAATGCTCTTCATCGAGCGAACTGATGCAGTCGAACTTGATCACGCCACACGTGCGTTTCCAATCGGGGATGCTTTCAATCATCCGGGTGATGACAGAAGTCTTGCCCGAGCTCGGAGGCCCCGCAACTGTGACAAGCCGGATCTGGTTCATTTTTTCCGTTCCCACTCAGACAAAAAGACTGCGCGGATATTGTCCTTCATGACGCCGATATCGTTATCCGTCAGAAAATCCCAGCCAAGCCACTTGAGTTTTTCCGGAAGAACACACGCAACATCTGGATGGATCGGTGTGAAGTGGCGATCGTTCAGCATCGTGCTGGTGTCTTTTGAAAAGAGATAATCAAACAGCGGCGCATGTTTCTCGAGCATTCCTTTTTTCGCGAGCAGAAATACGGGGCTGGTAATCGCACCGTCCTCCGGCCAGACGATTTCAACATTCGGATTGCTTATTTTTTTGGAAAAGAACCAGGGGATCAGATAGATCGCGGTCGACTCTTCCCTGCCCGATCCTGCGAGTTTCACCATTTCGGACGGATGTTTGCCGCCGCGGATATTTCGCGCCAGGGCCCTGACGGCATCCATCCCGTGATCCTTGACAAACGGCAACATGATCGCATTACAGAAAAAATCCCCCTCGCCTCGCATCGTTATTTCATTTTCAAACATCGGGTCAAGAATATCATCCCAGCACTTGGGCATGGGGCGCCCGCCGAGGCGCTGCTTGTCAACCGCAATCACAAGCAGGTTCGACGTATACATGCTATACACACCAGCCGGATCATAAAACCCGCATTCGGCAAGATAACGGTTCGGCGCATACGGGATGCACGATTCAAACAGGCCTTTGGACAAAAACCGTTCAATAAACGGACGGTGAAAAAAGTGGTTAATGTCAGACGCCATGAGCACATCCGGCAACTCATCGGGTGACTCCATTTTATCAATCAGCGGATAGTACGACAACTCGTGATTGACATTGCCTTCATTGAGAAAGTTGAATCCGGTAAAGAGATCAGGATGTGAAGCCACATGCCCCTCAAAACTCTCCTTAAAGGGATTCCGCAGCCCGCACGGAAGCATTGCCATGAAATGAAGCTCTGCAGAATTCGACGATTCGTTTTCAAGTCGTAGCCTATTGAGATCTTCAATAAACGATTCGACATTCATCCCAACGGATTTCAACAGCGTCCCCAGCCGCACGAAACGACCGATCCGGTTCAGACTCTCCGGCGTCCAATATCCTCCGAGGCCATGCTGCTCGAACATCAGGCGAACAACAGGATATGTCTGCGCAATCTCGTTAATCGTATCATCTTGTGTAATCATTCGACCCTTCCGGTAGCTGCTATCAAAAGTCTACATTCCGGTGTCATATTAATATAGAATGTGAACTTTTACAAGCAGCAAAGGCATATTGGATCTGAAAAGTCATTACACGAAAGCGAAATTCATCGCAGTGCAATCCATGTCCTAAAGCGCATACGCAACCCGCTATTTTTTATCCCGTCCCAATTCAAGATAAAGAGTTTTCCCACCTTTCGCAGGCAAGTGAAACGTCTCGTTTCCCTGATTCTGGAAGATGCGCTGGATCGCGTCCTGAATCTGCCTACTTCTGTATAGCTTCGGATTTTCGTTGTATAAATCAAGCATCGCCTGAAAACGTTGCGATGCGCCGCGTACCATCTCCACGGTCTGCGTTCGTAAAGTGATCGCATCATTGATCAACGCCGAAACCGAGCCGCCAACCTCATCGCCAAGCAGCAGATCATTGATCACAGCTTCGCTATTTTTGATCCGTATTGCGTTGCCTCCAGCACGAGCCTTTTCATATTCATCCAGCTCCAGCAGAAATTTCTCATATGCCGCCCCAACGGTCTGGTTCAGGATACGGGTACGTTCCTGATTGGCGGATTCTATACTTTTTACCTTCTCGCTTTCTGCTTGCCCTGCGGCTTGAAAATCCCGTAGCGTAACCAGAGGAACGGTTCGGTTCTTCAACGATACGGTTACAACCGACAACCCGGTTTTCAGGCGATCCATCTCTTTTTGCATGTCAGCTCTGGCAATGTCAGTATCAAGATCGCCTTTGTAAAAACCATCAACCGGGGTTTGGCCGGTCAACCGGACCGCTGCCCGTTGAAGCGCTTCGGCGACGATGGTCTTCGCATGCTCAATTGTTCCGACATTCCGGAAAAACAACATTGCATTCTCTTGTGTCGAATCGTTTGCCTGAACAATCCGAAAAGAAGCAGACCAGCATGCATGCACGATATTCTTGTCCCCCGTCAAAAGTGAGCCGTCAATGTCCGGAGCGAGTGACAACAGCACTGTTTGCCGCTCAAGCGGAAGTCCTGTTTCTGCGGGAGATTCGTGAAACCAGAACTCTTTATCCAGAACAACTTCCTGTAAGGTCATGGGCACTATCCTGACTTCATCAATGGGCGATGGCAGCGCGAAATACGGCCCGCCGGGGAAATTGATTTTCTTGCCCGACTCGCCTACAACGGCGCCAAGACGTGTGTGGATCGCAATATTTCCCTCTTCAACAAAAAACAGGCCGCTGCCGCAAAATGTCAGCATCAACAACGCCATGACATACTTCAGGATTCCGAATGTTCCGTTCAGGGCTTGCTCCACAGCAGCGTATCCTTTGTCGTTACCACTGTCATTGCTACTTTGCCGATACTCTGCAAGTCTCTCGTCATTTGCGCTACTCGCAGAGAGCGGGTGATGATGATCATTCATTTTTGATATCCTTTCACGAAGCCAATCCTGTTTGCGCAGAACTGCACAGACAACAGGATGATGACGAACAACAGCGTTTCAAATTAGAATTCAGCCCTCTTAATTTCCGTCATGTCGTGTTTCGTCCGTCTTTGCGGTCTTGTCATTACCAAACTCGATATCCTTCAGCAGATCAAACGGCTCAAGCTTGGTATCCAGGAGGAAAGTGGAGTTAGTCGACAGAATAGTTTCCAGAGCTTCAAGCTTTCGGATAAAAATAGCAAAGTTCTCGTTTTGGGCAAACACCCGATAATACTTGGCCGCAGCCGCATCGCCTTCAGCACGAATCGACTGTGCATTGCGCTGGGCAAAGGCCAGAATCCGCTGCTCGTCACTTCGGGCAATAGCCCGAATACTTCGGGCAATAGCCTCGCCCTCTGAGCGTGCGTTCTGTGCCAGCCGCTGCCGGGTCTGACGCATCTGCCGGAAAACGGCCGCCGTAATCTGCTCGGGCAATACAATCCGTTTGATGCCGACGGTGTTGATTGCAATACCACAGTCATTTCCGTCAAGATCATTGCGCAGCCGTTTCAGAATCGCTTCTTCAGCCTGTGGCAAATGAACTTGTGCAGGGTCATTGTTCGTCAACTCATCGAATGTGAAATTTCCGATCTCCGCCCGTGCGGTACGCATCCGGTCACGTAGAAAACGTTCTGCATTGACATCGTTCTGCAGCGACCGCCGATACAACAGCGGATTCTCCACTCGCCATGCGATATAGGTTTTCAGGATGACAACCTGCTTATCCTTTGTTTCCTGTTGCTCCAACCGATCTTCCAGATTGCGAAGCCGTTTGTCAAAAAACAAAACCTGCTGCACCGGCCACGGCCATTTCCAATGCAGTCCAGCCTCATCCTCTGACGCAACATTGAGTACATACGAAGGTGCTGCTTTGCCGAAGGTCAAAACCATCGCGCTCTGGTTAAACTGTACCTGAAAAGTTACGGAATAAACGAGCAGGATTGCGACGATAAAATTTCCGGTCAAAAAGATCAGTTTGTTTTTCATGATGATTCCTTTTTACAAGTTGATGCCATGATCACAGCCTCACGATATCAGTTTCCATCCCATGCCGACTGGCCGGATTGCGTAGTGTCTCCGCCCTCCGTCCATACCGGTGGACCCGGTATTTTTGTTGCAGCCCCGGCCACATCACTCATCGCCGCCGGATTTACGAAATTAAACCGCAACACCATATTGTCCCGATCTGCCAGAAGCATGAACTTTCTTGCCTGCGCAAGCCCCTGCTCCAAAGTCGAGAGGTATTGCCAGCTGGGAAACATCGCAGGACCAATCCGGAACAGGTCAAGCTCGCGCAAAAATCGTTCAGACTTTCCTCGTTCCTCATTTTCGCGCCACCAACGATATCCTCTCGCATCTGCCATCGTCTCAGCAACTTTCCCACCCGAAGCCATAAGCCTGTTTTCTGCAGCCCGAAGAGCCTGATTCATCGCGGCATCATTATTCTCCGTCTGCGCTTTTTCTAGAAAATCAATCTGTTCGATCAATCCGTCAGCCTGAGAAAGCGTTCCTGCAGCTTCGATCTTGGTGCGAGCGGCATAACTTCCCGCATTCTGAACAGCCGTGATCTTTTCCTGCCTCGCGATAATGGTTTCATGAAAGGCATCAGCGACATCCATCGGCGGATGGGTGCCGGCAAAGCCGACCTTGAGGACTTCGATTCCAAGCTTTCGTAATTTAGCAGCCGCACGCAACCGGACAAGCAAATTGCTTTCCGCTGTGATCCTGCCATTCCCAAGAAGCGAATCAATATCATAGCGAAAAAGTTCACGACTGGTTTCCGCTTCGGCGATCAACGTGAACAACCTCTCAGTGTCCGTAGAGGCAAGCGCAAACAATTTCAGATCGGAAATCCTGTACTCCACGAAGATGTCGCCGCCCATCAGATTCACTGACGGTGGTTTCGAGTTCCCGCCCAGTATGGTTTGTCCTGATTTCAGAAGAGTATCAGCCGCCAACTGCATACTGTCCGCAGACGGTGCGACAATCAGAAACTCCTCGGCACCAAGGCCGTGCTGATTCGACCAGAGAATCGGAACATCTGCGCGATAGATCTCCCCGCCCGCGGTTTCAGGCTTGTGCGATCCGACATGAAGCCGTCGAATCGATTGCACGTCATACACCGCAGCGAAATCAATCGGCCACGGCGCTTTCCAATGCAATCCTTCATCCAGAGAATCTGCCTGCAGACGCCCGAAGCGAAAGACAAGCGCCTTCTGCCCCGGCTCAATCACGACAATACACGAAAGCGTGACCAGCGACCCGAGAACAAGAAACGCCCACAGCCAAACCCAACGCGCACACAAGCGCAGAAACCAGCTGCCGGAAACCTCAAAACCGAACTGATAATCCATCGCTTCCCACAGCGTCCGGCCTGCAGTATCCGAGTGCAAAACGATCCCGAGAAGTCGGGAGTCAAACGGCGGCCGTAATGCCTCCCCCTTTTTATGTGGGCGAAAGAAATCAAGAACAAACAACAGGATAAGTTCAAAACTAGTCACCACCATGAACCCGGAAATAAACAGCGTAACATAATAGAGTACCGCGACACTTTTGAAGTGTGCTGCAGCAAGGCCGACCAGAAACAGGACTCCATTCCACTGCAGCGCAGAAAGATATTTCAATCCGGAGGAAAACGCATTTCTGTTTTCATCCTTTTGCGACATCAATCTGAAAAAGTAGGTTATACCATACGCAAAAAGGCACCACCCCGCCATCAGTGACAATGCTTGCAATGGCATGACGGAAAGCGAGATACCATTTTTACCCGCCTCCCACGTTTTTGTGAAAAACGACTTTCCCGCCCACACCAGAAACGCAGCCATCAGCATACTGAAAAACGGGCTGAAAAAATCTTCCGTAAATGCAACAAATTTCCGTGCACAATCCAATTCAAACTCAGCCTTCTCAAGCGGAGAGTGAGAAGTGGGAGCATCGTCAGGATTTGCGGATTGATCCTCGGTCTCATCCGTCCCCGTTTCCTCACAAGCCGCCGTGCCGTTTTCACACAATGTTTTCGCGGAGCAAGATTTTGTCTTTTCCGGCATTGTCGTCAGGCCGAATTCATCAACCGCCTGCTGTTTGAGCAGAACCTGACTTTGCAGATAATGATGAAGGGCGAGCCACATCCATGGCAGTATTCCGGCCAGCCCCCAACCAGCCGCAGCCTGTAAACCACTCAGTCCTGTCCAGCGCCCTATCAGCAGTGCCGTAACTGAAAAAGCGGCCTGCGCCAAACCACCGCCCACAGACAACAGAAAGTGTCTGCGACATTCAAACGCCGTCTTCATGATGCATCCTCCACCATCCTCAGCGGCACCGGCCGCAATACAGATGTCACCTTAATATCCGGACGAATATCGTAATCTTTCAGGTTCTCACCTGTACGAATTAACCGCGCCGAATTGACGATTACGGCAAACGCGCTGGCCGTATGCAGCAATACTGCCAGAACCGGATGAACATACCCAGCCGCACTGAGGGTCAGAAACGTGAACACACAAGCAGTCGACAACACCAGATTCTGTGTGATGACCGCCATCGTCTTCCGCGACAATTCCAGCAAAAACGGAATTCGATTGAGTTCATTATTCATTAAAGCAATCGATGCCGAATGAATCGCCGCATCACTTCCGGCCGCTCCCATGGCGATAGAAATATCAGCCACAGCAAGCGCCGGTGCGTCGTTGACTCCGTCTCCGATCACCGCGACAGTATGCCCCTCGGCTTTCAATTCCCGCACCGCCTGCATCTTTTCCTCAGGAAGAATTTCAGCAAGGATATCAGTGCAACCGACTGTTCTCCCGACATGTCCGGCAACGGCCCAGCGGTCTCCCGTCAGCATCACACATTTACCGATCTTCGTTCGATTTTTAGTTCCTCGTACTTGACCTAGAGACTCAATCGCACCGGGCCGAATTTTATCTTCCAGCCCGATCCATCCGGCTTCTACACCGTCAACAGCAACGTGCAAAATGCTCAGTCGGGCTGTCGAGTCGGAGTCGACTTCGCGAATATTGATCCCATGCTCGCACAACCAGGCCATGCGTCCGACCAGCACCTCATGTCCGTCAATCTTTCCGCACACGCCTTTCCCGGTTGTCTCAGCAAATTCCAGCACTTCGATATCACATGCAAGCCCCCGCTTTTTCGCCTCATCTATCACCGCACACGCAACAGGATGGCGTGAGTTTTTTTCCAGCGAGCAGGTGATTGACACCAGCGTGTTTTCCTCATAACCATCTGCAGTTTCCACATGAGCAACATGCAAACGCCCTGTGGTCAAAGTCCCGGTCTTGTCAAATACAATTGCTGTCAGGCGACGTGCAACTTCCAGATCCGAGATATTCTTGATCAGTAAGCCTAGCCGTGCAGCAGCCGAAAGTGCCGCGACGGTTGCCGTCGGACCGGACAGGACAATCGCGCACGGACAGGCGATCACCAGCATCGACACCGCCCGCTGCAAGTCCCTTGTAAAAAACAGCACCGCCCCAGCCAGCATCAGGATCAGCGGCACATACCAGCCCGCATGCCGGTCGATCAGCCTCATGACTGGAGTCCGTGAATTTTCCGCCTGCAGAATCAGCTGTTTGACCTGCCCCAGCGTCGTATCTTCACCGGTCTTGAGGATCTCAACATCAAGCACGCCACTCAGGTTGATTGTCCCGGCATAGACGTCATCACCTTCGGCCTTATCCACCGGAAGTGACTCGCCGGTAATACTGGCCTG
>QKHZ01000176.1 GCA_003249795.1 bacterium
GCACAGCCAAAGTATTGCTGGCACAACCGGAACAGATGCGTCGGCGAAATATAACAACGACCCGCCAACTCCTCGGCGCTCCATTCAAATGACGGTGCTTCCTCCACATGCGTCCACAACCGTTCAATCCGTTGGCGCAGCCGATTATTCTCAGAAACGCCCCCTCTCGGCAACGCCCTGCGCACATACAGTGCAAGGATCTCGGCATACATCCGCACCGCGTCCACACGTCCAGCCTGCGCCAGATGATACTCGCTAGCAAATCCCTGCATCAGAACCGGTAGTTTTTCGTTGTCTTCCGCGTCAATGACCTGCGCCTGCCGCCCCTCCAGATGCGCCCACTCCTTACAGCGCCCGAGATGAAACCAGCAGATAACCCAAGACGCTTCATGCAACTCGTAATGCACATCAGGCCCAGCGGGAACCACCCACAAATTTTTCTCAGCAAAATCGTATTCCTCGCCGCCAATCCATAACTTCGCCTTCCCCGAAACAGTATACAAGAGAAGATGGAAGTTCTGTGATTTACGATCCATGATATAGGGTTGTTTCAACTCACTGAATCCGGCCAGACGCACGCCGGCCTGCACCAATGGCGCAGCCGCTTTGCCCATCAGCGGCAAAAACAACTCACGGCAGCTTTGTCCGATTATGGTAGTTTTGGATAAATACTTGTCATTCACAGACATTTACCAAGCCCATCTCTTCCGGTAAAGTCACTACAGAGCCAACACAACCTACAGAATATTTTAACCCTATTTTATGGAGATTCAAATGAATTCATCAATACCGCGTCCGGAATACCCGCGTCCGCATTTTGTCCGAAACGAGTGGATGTGCCTGAATGGAGAGTGGGAGTTTGAGATTGACGTCGGCAACAGCGGCTTTGATCGAGGACTGTTGCATACGGCTTTCTCCAAGGCCATCACGGTCCCGTTTGCGCCGGAGTCAGTCCTCTCAGGCATCGGTATCACGGACTTTTTAAATGCGGTCTGGTACCGACTCCGCGTCAAAGTACCAGAAGCATGGGCAGGCAAAAATATCCTCCTGCATTTTCAGGCGGTGGATTATGACGCAACAGTCTGGATCAATGGCAAAGAGTATGTCCGCCACCGAGGTGGCTTTACCCCGTTCTGTTGTGAAATCCCTGCAACAGCCGCAACTGGTGAACTGGAAATCGTCGTCCGCGCACAAGACGACCACAAGCAGAATACTCCTAAAGGCAAACAGACCGTGACCTATGCCAACAGCGGCTGTTGCTATACCCGCACAACCGGCATCTGGCAAACCGTCTGGATGGAGCCGGTGGCTGGATCGCACCTTCAGCGCCCGAAGATCACACCGGACGTGGCAGGACGACGTTTTCTGGCTGAAATCCCTGTCAAACATCCGCAAGCGGGCGAGAACCTCAGCGTGGCGCTGAGCTATAACGGCAAAATGATTACATCCGCAAGTGCTCCGGTTGGAACCGGAATGACACCGACAGTAGTATTGCCGATTCCGCAAGAGGATCTGCACCTGTGGCAACCGGGAGCGGCGGTATTATATGACCTGAGTTATACTCTCATAGACGCGGGCGGTAAAATTATCGACAGCGCTACCGGATATGCGGGAATGCGGGAAATCGCTGTTATCGGCAAGCAGTTTCTAATTAACGGCCAAAAGGTGTTTCAGCGGCAAGTGCTTGACCAGGGGTATTACGCCGACGGGATCATGACCGCGCCGACGGATCAGGCGTTAATTGACGACATCCAACTCTCACTTGATGCAGGCTTCAACAGTGCGCGTCTTCACCAGAAGGTATTTGAAGAACGCTTTCTCTATCATGCAGACCGGATGGGATATCTGGTCTGGGGCGAATTCGGCGACTGGGGCGGATTCTGGGGAAAACGGCCAGTGCTTACAAGCATGATTGCGCAGTGGATGGAAGCGGTGGTGCGCGATTATTCGCATCCGTCCATTATCGGCTGGTGTCCGCTCAATGAAACGCACGACATCCAGAAGGACACCGCGTCCGAACACGACTGCCAGATGCTGGCGATGGTTCTGGCAACAAAAGCGGCTGATCCGACACGTCCTGTTCTCGACACATCCGGCTACTCGCACCGCGTCCCGTTTGCAGACATCTACGACAGTCACGACTATGAACAGGATCCTGCAGTCTTTGCACAGCACCATGAAAAGCTGAGCCAAGACGATCCGTATTTAACGCCGGATCGGAATTTCAATTCGATTCCGTATAACGGCCAACCGTATTTTGTCAGTGAGTTCGGCGGCATCTGGTGGAACCCGAAAGCCGCAGCAGACGAACCGTCATGGGGATACGGTGGCCGCCCGCAATCAGAAGAAGAGTTTTATGAACGTTTCACCGGACTCTGTAACGTCCTTCTAGACAACCCCGATATGTTTGGCTACTGCTATACGCAGTTAACCGATGTCTTTCAGGAACAGAACGGGATCTACCATTTCGACCGCAGCACCAAGTTTGACATGAACCGAATCAGGCAGATCCAGACCCGAACGGCAGCATACGAAAAATAGTTTTCATAAAGAACCGGAAATTTTAAGAAGGGCAGGCAGATCGCGCCTGTCCTTTTTATTTGACACACGTTTCATCTTCCGCAACAATAGATAGAAATCATTTTGCCACAGTCATCGGCATCGAATTTTTCGCGGTAACCGAGGACAAGAATATGCCAGACTCGCATCCGCCATCATCATCAGGTATCGCTCTTTCTGCACCAGTAGCACTGAAAACAGTTGCGTACATGTTCATGATTATCGGCACAGGATGCATCGCGCAAATCATCTGGTCACTGCTTGATGGAAAGATCATCCCGAACGTTGGAATCATCGGGATCTGGATCGGGCTGGGACTGCTTCGGTTCAGCCGGGGCTGGCGAACATGCGCATTTGTTTTTCTCAGCACAGTTGCAGTAGCGACATTCCTGCTTCTCCTGCTGGGGCTCAAGCACGCACGGCTTGATCAGCTACTTCTGGTGAGCCTGATCATCACCTATGCGCTTTGGATGCTGTATATCCTACTCCGCCCCGATGTCTGTGATTTTTATAAGGCAAACATACCCTCAGACGTCAGCCAGCCCCGAACGACTCCTCTGCCGCTGACTGTAAAAGTTGTCGCGTCCGTCTTTCTTGTAATCGGAGTCTGTTGCGCAGCTGAAATCGTGGTTGCGATTCTTCAAAAACGCCTGAGCTTTAATATTGGCATTCTCGGAATCTGGATTGGAATCGGATTGTTTCAACAGAAGCAGGGATGGTGGATCTGTGCGCTGGCCTCTTTGGGCATTGCCCTCTGTGGTACTCTTGCCGCCATCACAACATCCTTACAATTCGTTACAATTAAGCACTTTGCAATTATCGCCTTAATTGTAAGTTTTATCATCTGGCAAATTCATATACTGCTTCTGCCGCAAAACAAAGTACTTTTTGACAAGCAACCGAGGCCACCGGAGGCCTGACAACCGGAATTAGATGAAAATTTCGGGTAAATCCTTGACTTTTTTCTGCTTGGACGTAAATTATAGCCTTTTACCAAAGCCGTCTGCGGCTAATCCCCTGCAATCTTTTGATTTCAGGTGCGTTTCAGCGGGATCGTTTTCCGCCGGAACATTGCAGTCGGCACGGCTCATGAAGCCGGACGAACGTATAAACAATTGAAAGAAAACTGATTCACAGGAGATCTAGATCATGGCTAACGAATGTTCCATCTGCGGAAAGAAAACCAGCTTCGGTATTAAGTATGCACGCCGCGGTGCTGCAAAGAAAAAAGGCGGTTCCGGTGCGAAAATCTCAGGTAAAACCAACCGGACCTTCCAGCCGAACATCCAGACCGTTCGTGCTGACATCAACGGCACCCCGAAAAAGGTCAAAGTTTGCACATCCTGCCTGAAAGCCGGCAAAATCAAGAAGGCTGCCCGCCGCAGCTACAAGGCTGAAGCCGCTGCCTGAGCATTTTGCATGAAAAATCCGCACTTCAAAAAGCACAGCTTCGGCTGTGCTTTTTTAGTTGTAATAATTTCCCCTGAATGCAAACTCCTTGTCATAAATCCCTGTTAGCCGAAAAAAACGCGTAAAACGAAAATGGAAAATTCGACAAATCCTTTCACTATCTTTACAATCAGTTGATACATGAGGGGAGTTCATTGTCGCCAGAAGCGACAACCGTTCCTGAAAGGAGTGACGTCATGGGAAGAACACTCGTTCTCGAAGCATCGCCAAGAGGTGAAGAGTCATACTCCATCCGCGTCGCCAATGCATTTATTCATGCGTACTGCAAGCAACACAGTGATGAAGAAATCCTGCGGATCAACCTGTTTGAAAAAGAGCTGCCAACATTTGACGCCGCAGCGGCAGAAGGGAAAGTCGCCATCCTGTACGGCAAAGAAGGATCTGATCGTGCGAAGAACCGCTGGCACCAGATTGAAGACGTCATCGCAGAATTCAAATCCGCTGACAGATATGTACTGGCTGTGCCCATGTGGAACTTTTCGATCCCGTATGTGCTCAAGCACTACATCGACACGGTAACCCAGCCGACCCACACCTTCGTACGCAATGAATCAGGATACGAAGGATTGCTACACAGCCGCAAAGCTTTGGCAGTCTATGCCAGTGGCGGGATCTATGCCGAAGGGCACCCGATGGACTTTCAAAAGCCATATGTGCGGCATTTCCTGAGATTTGTAGGGATTACAGACATCACGGAAATCGAAGTCGGGCCAATGATGGGGCCGCATGAAATCAGAGAGGAAGCTGTTCAAAAATCGATTCAGAAGGCTGAAACGCTTGCGCTTGGATTTTGACTGAATGAGATTTCCTCTGAGTATAACGAGAAACTGTTATTACCGCGTTGCAACATCCAAAAATAAGGAGATTGAATGATCGTTGGTATCGGTGTCGACATTGTGAAAATTTCACGGATTACAGAGATGATTGAAAAACAGGGGGAAAAGTTTTACGAAAAATGCTTTACACCTGCGGAAGTCAGCTATTGCAATGACCGCAAAAAGACGAGAGACCAGTCCCTGGCTGCACGCTTTGCGGCCAAAGAAGCGGCAATGAAAGCACTGGGAACCGGCTGGGCGCACGGTGTCAGCTTCCCGATGATTGAAGTCCTGCGGGAAAAACCGGGAGCGCCGGAACTGGCACTCCATGAGCGCGCACTTGAGATCGCAAACGAAATCGGAGCAACCCGTTTTCACGTCAGTCTATCACACTGCGAAAAATACGCAATCGCACAAGTGATTCTTGAGACATCCTGAGCACCTCGCCCCGGCCGCACCACATGACCGGGGTGTTTTCGAAAATCGACGCACAATCGAAAACATTCAGGCAAAAACTCACGGCGTTTACCTAATACATAAAATAATTAAGGCAAACAAAAAGGCCTGCCCGGGGAAGGCAGGCCAGAGAGAGGGGGGAGAGAAAAAGGAACAACAATCTCTTTCTCTCGGGTATTGGGGCCAGTGGCACCCAAATTTGTTAGGATGCGGTGTGGGGCCGTATCCGGAACAAAATTGATTCTCTACTAGATGATGTCTCCACGATCATCCATCCCCTCGATAAATTTAAATTATTTTAATCCATTCCACAGGAATAAGTTACACTACAGAACAACAGTATACACCCAATTTCATTGGTTCGTGCGTCCATACTTGGGTTAAGAAAGACAAAACAACGGTTTCAAT
>QKHZ01000106.1 GCA_003249795.1 bacterium
CGATCTGGTCCAGAAGTGAAGCGATGTCCCCGAGCCGTTCTGTACAAGCCGTTTCCGCTGTTTTTCCATCCGTCATCTTGTTCTCCTTTTTTTTTAACCTTCGCGCCGCGCCCTGTGCGAAGCGCATGACGGAAATCAGCCTCGTTTTTTGGCGACCAGCAAGTAGACGCGATCACTTTTTTCGAGGCAAAAACAGCGCGTTTTCTAAACTCCTCCACATGATTGAGTTTTCATAAACACGGCGGAAAAACTTTTTTTGACGCGGCGTAAAAAACGGGAATTGCGGCCGTGGAAAACTGTTCACGTACCGGGAAGTCATAGCGGTTTGAGCCCGATCAGAAAAAAGTCCAGTTTATGCGTCGGCGTGCCGATGCCCTTGGCAAACGCAATCGCTGCGGACTGACAAGGGAAGGCCATTCGCAGAACATATCCGCCGCTTGTCATGTGATCATCGTCAACCACCAGACAACCACCTGTGGCATCAAGTATGAGTTCATACTGCTCGCCGTTTTCAAATGTGCCGCTGGCGAATAGCGGCGGTGCGCCGTTGTTCCATCCGGTGGAGCCGCTGTAACCCATCCATTCCGACTCCGTGAATTCATGCATCTCCATGATCAACCCTCCCGACAGCGCGTCATTGCGCCCGATCATGAATCGCTCCAGCGGACAACTCTGCGCAATTGCAAAAACGCTGTTCAGAAAGTGCTGATTACGTCGATCCCGTTTTCGAGAAGAAGTTTTCCGGTGATGCCGGTGCGGGAACACGACGGCGAGGTCTTCATCAGGATCGCGGTTTTGCAGCGATGCTTGCGGGCAATGGCGAGTGTCTTCTTTGCGCCCAACACAAAAGCGTCCGTAATGTCATCGCCGGTGACATCATTGCGTTTTGACTTGTCTTCACAGGTGATGTAGATCCGGCCGCGCCGCATTTTCACCGGCGGCCTCGGCGTGGATAATCCGCCCAGTTGCTCGGGACAGACCGGAATCAGTTTCACCTCCGGATGTTCGGCAACAAACTTTTTCACAAACCACGACGGCTTTACCGTCTGGGCATGCCAACGACAGGCGACACCGAGAAGACAAGCCGACACGAGAATAGTACGCATAAAATTTCCCCCTTCGAAATTACCAATTGATCCCTGCCCAGGCGTTTTCTCGCAACCTCAAATTTGCTGCGCGGACCAATACTCGACAAAGCGTTTGCGCGTGCTGTCGCCTTCGTATTTCTTGTATTCGAGCGTCTGCGACAGGATGCGCATCTCCTCCCACAAGAGCGGATAATGTTTTTTCAGCGCCTCCCACTGGTCTACTTTTTGAAAACAACAGCACCAGCACGCGGTGCGAATGAAGCCAAGGTCATACCCCCGCCACAACAGCGGTTTCACGTCATTTAGTGCGCGTTCGTAATCGGCCTTGCTTACGCCGAAGAATGGATTCAGCAGCCGCACAATGCGATCACCGTCTTTCACCTCCTGGTAGAGATTGCTTTTGCTGAGCGACGTTTTCTGGTTGCTGCGGCCGCCGCGGACACAGATTACGTTCGCGCCTTCATAGGTGCGGATATGTCGATTCACCGGATCGTTGATGAACTTGTGTAAACAGTCCCGATACAGGGAATCCGGCCAGAATTTCTTGCCGCAGTAATACTGCAGAAGGTTCTGCTTCGGATGCAGCAGAATGAGCTTCACGCCGAGCCGTTCACAGACGCGGATGACGTGGCTGGTTAGATCCGGAAACTCCGCGCCGGTTTCCACAAAAACTGCTTCGAGAGGCTTACCGAAGTTCGCGCATACCCCGCGCGCCCAGTTAAGGACAACAGTCGAATCCTTGCCGCCGGAGAATTGCAGCACCACCCGGTCGCATTCCTCGATCAGTTTCAACGCCTCGGGCTGGACCGTTTCCAGTTCCGTCGGTTTCACCACGGCGGTATCGTCAGCTTCATCATCAAGACCATCAAGTAATCTCGATAATTTATCCTCATCAAACCCCAGAATCGATAAGTCGTAATCCACGGACTGAAGTGCCGACAATTCCAACGCCAGCAGCGATTCATCCCATGCGGCAAGGGTTGCAAGCTGGTTGTCCGCGATCCGCAACGCCTGTACTTTCTCTGGCGACAAATCATCAGCGACAATGACAGGAACAGTTTTCAGCCCCAGTTTCTGCGCCGCCTTCAGCCGCGTATGCCCGGCGATGATAACGCCGGTAGCATCGCACAGAATCGGTGTGCGGAATCCGAACTCTCTGATCGATGCCGCAACAGCATCCACCGCATCGTCATTGACGCGCGGGTTATGCTCGTAGGGGATAACGCTGCCGATCTCACGGTTTTCAACAGCCATGGTCATGATTGGATCCTTTCAGGAATTCAGTTGCAAATAGGTCGATATCCGGTATAGTGACTTATAAGGAGAATGTGCCCATGATCGTCAGCTTCAGGGACGAACCGCTGGAATCCCTTTATTACAACGGACCCGGCCGGAAAAACAGGCACATCCCGGCAGATCTGCACGGCAGTATCCTGCGCAAGCTTGACCAGCTGAACAGCGCGCTGGACCTCAATGATCTGCGGGTTCCGCCGGCAAACCGGTTGGAGCTTCTCAAGGGTGACCGTGCTGGATCCTACAGCATCCGCGTCAACGCCCAGTGGCGTATCGTGTTCCGCTGGAGTGGCGATGCGGCGCACGATGTGGAGTTGGTTGACTATCATTGAAACGATTTGCGGGAGGACACAGCATGAAGACCAGAATGCCCCATAACCCGACACATCCGGGCGAAATGCTGCTTGAGGAGTTCCTCAAGCCTCTGGGTGTTTCCCAAGTCGAATTTGCCAAACATCTCGGCGTCGGCTTCAAGCGCATCAATGAAATCGTAAACGGAAAACGTTCCATCAGTCCCGAAACGGCGTGGCTCTTTTCACAGGCACTCGGAACCAGCCCGCAATTCTGGATGAACCTGCAGGCGACCTACGATCTGGTGCATCACAAAGCGGATCATGACGTGCCGCTGCTCAAACACGCCGTTTAGCCTGAAGGCACATCCATGACTGGCGTCGCCGCTTGCCAGTCACTGTTTTCACCGTGGACGTAACATGCCCACCTGAGCTATGTAAAAAAGTTAATCATGCGTAATGCGGAACTGAAGAACAGAATTTTGAAAGCAAACCAAGCCGTGCGCGGCATTGCGCCGCAGGCGGGAGCCGGAAAAGGAAGTACAATATCGGCTATTCACGACTGGTGATTACTGCTTTCTTATTTCTGTCCTCCGTTCCTGATTGGAATGTGAAATACGGATCCGCAGCCTTGACAGAAATCAAGGTTGCGGGATAATAAGATCAACGTTTCGGGAAGTAATTACGCAACTTCCCGATAATAATTATTCAGTAATCCGCCGAGTATTTTCTGGCGTTTTACTGCGCCAACAGGCGGTGGCGGTTTCCAGTCAGGATCAAGGATGCGATTGCCGATATCCTTGCCCTGATGAGGCCGTTTGAAGTTATAATAATTTCCGAACTCGGCCACAATATGGTCGAGTTGATCCAGGCTGAAGCAGACGAAATGATCAAGACACTCAGCCTGCGCGTGCCCAATATAGGATTCACAGATTGAATTCATGAGGGGCATTTTTATACCAGTGGTAACGACCGGTTGATCCGTGTCTGATTGCTCATTGAAAACCGAATCAAACCGATCCGTGAACTTGCGGTCGTTGTCGCGGATAAGATGGCGGAAATTTATGCCTTCGTCTTCGATCCACATGCAGGCATGCTTGGCCTGCTGGCGACACCATTCATCATGCGGCGAGAAGGTGGCCGGACTCATCCAGACGCGGCGTGTGCCGAGATGAATGAATACCAGCACGAAAGCGTCGAATTTGCCGAATAGCGAATAAACCGGCTTTGTCAAAAAATCGCAAGCTACAAGTGAATCGACATTCGCGACAAACTTCCTCCAACTGCCAGTAACCGTGTACTGGCGATCATTCGGTGGCGTAATATTGTGACGCCGGAGAATGGCCTTGATCGTGCCTGTGGAAATGGCGATGCCAAGCTTTTTCATCTCTCCGACGATCTTGCCGAGACCGGCCATGATATTCTCTTTGGCAATCCGGACGATGAGGGCTGTGATTTCATCAGAGAACTTTCTGGGTCTGCCGGGACGACCGGGAACTTTTCCTTCCCGCTCTTCCCGAAGCCATCGGGTATAAGTTTGCCAGGCGTTGATCAGGAAGATGTCCTTGACCTTGTGGTTCATTTCGGAACCGATCGCCAGCAAGGCAAACCGTTCTACCGGGGTACAAATGATCCGGTCTACGCCCTGATCTGCCAGTGTCCGTTGCAGGATTCTGATTTCCATGATTAAAAAGCGGACCATGGCATCGCGAAGCGGCGAAAAACAGTTACCGAGCAGCAGCCCGGCGACAAGGAATGGCAAGTTCATTGTGAAAACTCCGAATTGGCTGTTTTTTATAACATCTTGAAGAATAATGAAATGAGTCCTGATGTTCTTTTTTGCAGGGCTCGGGATGAATCTGATTCTATCGGATCGGTGAGATGCTGAAAGTGAAATTTCGGCTGTGTGAAACCTTGTGTCTTGAATGGTGGTTCTTTTTCGCACGACAAGTCTGTTTATGATGGCTCGAAATGTGTCTTGATGCCGAGATTTGTGAGTCGATGAGTCGGAGAGAATTTCGTTGCAATGGAGGTTTGCTATCCGAGAAGGATTCGAAAAACAGCGATCTGGTTAGAATCAGAAAAAACGGAGAAAAGTTCGAAACGTGGAAGCTTTGGATAGCAAGGGTAACATCAACTCAAAGTGACTGCGTAACCGTTGATTTACCTGAAAGATATAAGAATTAAAATTTCGAAGAAATTTAGTCAACAGCCGGAGAAAAGTTCATTTCAGGATAGCCTTGCACCGCCAATTCAATAATCGGGAACCAATCTCCCGTTAAGAAATTACCCCTCGGCTCGCACCGAGGGGCTTTTTATGAATTCTATTTATCCTTATATATCACGTCGCGTGAGGTGTAATATCTCAGCTGGTTTGGCCTTTGATTAATTTGGATTTTATTTTTACAAAGGTAGTCCGGTCGTCCTTTCCCGATAGCACCTTGCCTATTATATCAGCAAGTATCCTGCCAATTTCCTTCAGCGGTGGAGCAATTGTTGTCAGCCCGTAATCCTTGAAGCGAGTGTCATTGTTGAACGAAATCACTCCGTAATCCTTTCCCGGCTGAAATCCCTTTTCCTCCCTGATCCTGTCAATAAACCCAATCGCAATCATATCCGCCGCGCAGACCAGCATCGTCTTGCTTCCATTTTCAATACATTTATAGAATTCTTCAAAGCTTGCACTGGAGGAGAGATCACTGGGAATATCTGAATAGTTGGAAGCCCGTCTCAACGCACACTTCAAGCCTTCCCTTCTTGAATGAAGCCAACTGTATTTTTCGTGTTTTGACGTGATGCCGAAAAATATTTTCCGGTAATTATTGATAAGGGAATATTCCCCGGCCATCACCCCTTCATTGAAAAGGTCAACAGAAACAATGTTGTATGGAAAAACAGACCAGTTGATTTCATCACGTGCAAATATGAATATGTTGCGCTGATAATTGAAAAAGAGTTCGGGTTGGTTTTCCAGCATCTCATTAAATTTTCCGGAAGTAATAAATAATATCGCTGATGAACCGTCATGCGCTGAAC
>QKHZ01000130.1 GCA_003249795.1 bacterium
CATATCATCTGCTTTCGTCAGCGCTCCTCCAGCTACGATAATAGCCGGGCCCTCCGCCTGATATAGATCAATCGTTTTCAGGCTGACACCCCCTGCCACCGCTGTCATCTTTTTGGGTACAGCAGAAACAAGCTCTTTTAAATCATCCAAGGGTGTTTTCCCCAACCGCTGCACATCAACCGCAGTATGTACACAAATATAGTCCATCCCCATTGCAGCAAGTTCCTTTGCTCTTTTAGGAATGTCTTTAACGCAGATCAGATCGGCCATCACCTTTTTGTTGAATCGGTGTGCGGTTTCTATGACCGCTTTTACCGTTTCGTTATCAGCCAGCGCCAATACGGTTACAATATCCGCACCGGCTTCGCATGCATCCGCGCTCTCAATGTCGCCGCCGTCAACAATCTTCGTATCCGCAAGAACAGTTACGTGCGGATACTGCTCTTTCACGCGTTTCACAGGGAGCATCCCTTCCCGCATAATCATTGGCGTACCGATCTCTACGATATCGATGACGTCATGAATCTGGCCGACCATCTCCAGCGCTTCCTGGCTTGTTGCTAAATCTATTGCGATCTGTAGTTTCATTTTGGTTTCCTTTCAGATATAACTCTTGCTTCTCGTTATAGCATTGCTTCCATGGCATCCAGGTATCGATCCGGGTGCAAGAGAAAATCGAATTTCTCCGGCGATTTTATAAACTCCTGATACACCGGTTTCCCGAACTCGATCCCTAAATCGCTGTTTTCCAGTGGTGTAACCACTTTGAAGTCAGGAACGCTTTTATAGCTTTGATTCTTCACCAATTGAATCTCGCCGTTATTGCGCAGCGCATAGAGGCCAAGCCCGTGCTTGTTCTTTATCGGCTCATAATGCAGCGGGCATGAAACGACAGCAATATTGCTGAACACAAGCGCATCTGTGCCCCCGTTGATTGAACAATGCCCCCAGAACGGTGGGATAATAATCGCCTGGCCGGCTTTCACGCGCACTGCTTTTATTTCCCCGATTTCAATTTCCTCATCGGGGTTATCAAAGTTTTTGACCTTCTGGAGAATATAAATCGCTTCGCCGGATAACACTTCATATACTTCCGGATATGTAAGTTGTTCACCTGGTATATACCCATGATAATGTCCGGATGTTTTTTTGCATTCCGAGTTCACCGTACCCGGCATAATAACCGTTATATCATACCGGAAATCATACTTGGCGAATAAAGCGCGATGCTTTTCAAACACGATATCACGATAGAAATCATAGCAGTGTTCATCTGCTTTCATGCCCTCTTCCTGATACAATAATCCCTTCATCTGATATGCGTCTTTGCCGCCATCAGAATCTACAGTAAGGCCCTCGCGAAACTCCAGCCGCATCGTTTCCTCATTGAACCAAATTGGCAACCCGGATGTGATAATCTCTCTCATTGTTTTCCCTCTCATAAACACCTTTCTTACACATTGCGCCTGTTGCTGCTCTGGAATGCAACCGCAAATATGATGATAATCCCTTTCACCAATCCGTTTAGGAACGGATCGATTTGTGCGGCAATCAAGATAACCGAAATCATCTGCATCATCAGCGCTCCTAAAAATGTCCCGGCTATGCGTCCGCGACCCCCGCTCATCGATGTTCCTCCAATTGCCACGGCAGCAATTGCATCGAGCTCATATCCGAACCCTGCATTGGACGCAGTAACGGACGACATACGGGAAGCAAGCAAGAACGCGGACAGTCCGCATAATGCCCCGATAATGATGAAAATAAACAGCTTTACGTTCTTGGTTTTTATGCCGGCGAGTATTGTGGCATGTTCGTTTGAACCCGTTGCGTATACGTAGCGCCCGAATTTGGTTCTGCCCAAAAGAAACCCGATCAACAGCACAACGCCTATCAGGAACAGTGGCAGATAAGGAATCACCCCAAACAGCTTCCCCGTGGCAACGGAGCTAAAGCTCCTCAAGATTTCTTTGTTAACCGTGAACGGGCCGCCTTGACCAATCTGCGTGATGATTGATCGATATGCGCTCATCGTTGCCAAGGTTGTAATGAAAGCGGCTATCCCAACGTACGAAACCAGCACTCCGTTTATCGCCCCTAAGAGCGCGCCAAACACAATGCAAAAAGCAAGCGTCAGCAGGACGTCGTTCGTCTGGTTCAGCAGCAGCACCCCAAGCCCTGCCGATAGGGAGACGATGGATCCGACCGAAAGGTCAATCATGCCAGATATAATGACCAACGTCATGCCGCATGCAACGATGCCCGTTATTGTTGCATTAGAGAGCAACGTGGCAATGCTGGAGTAGCTCAAGAACTTTGGATTGAATATCAGCGCAACAATCAACAGTATTACAAAAGACAATATAAAACTGTAATCCGTGCATAGAATCTTGAAATTCTCTTTGTTAAAAACCCTGTTCAATACGCTTTGCATTGTCTATACCGCCTTCTTATCAGATCCTGTGGAATAATACATCATTTCTTTCTCATTGAACTCCTCGCGATCAAACACCTTTGAAATCTTCCCATTGTACATAACAATACACCGATCCCCAATCTTCTCTATCTCCGGATACTCCTGGCTGAATACTATGATGCTCACGCCTTCTTCCGCCAGTTTATTGATCAACTTGTATATTTCAAATTTAGCTCCGACATCGACCCCCTGGGTGGGGTTGTCGAAAATGTAGACCTTGGACTTGAGTTCCAGCCAGCGGGAAATAATTACTTTCTGCTGATTCCCGCCGGACAGAGACGTGATCTCCATTCGCGGGCTGCTCGCTTTCACGTCAAGCAGCCTTTTACAATCGTGAAACACACGTAACTGATCATTTTTCTTGACAACGAAGTTCTTGTTGGAATAAGCAAACTGTGCAATTGTAAGATTATCCAGAACATTCATGTTTTTGATAATCGACCGCTCTTTTCTGTTTCGCTGCACCATGCTTATGCCGCTGCGAATTACCGATTTGATCGAGTGGTATTTTACCGGCTTATCTTCCAGCAATACATGCCCGGAAGTGAGTTTTCGAGCGCCAAACAACGCTTCGGCCAGTTCTCTGCGGCCATCTCCCTGCAACCCGGTAAACACGAGCACTTCGCCTTTGCGAAGCTCAAACGACACGTCTTTAAAGTAATGATCACACGATAGATTTTTCGCTTCCAACAGCACATCGCTCTTACGCTGCTTTTTATCCAGCTTGTCATTCACATGCTGGCCGACCAGCATTGTTGTTGCCTTTTCTTCGTCGATCTCGTGAAAATAGCCATTGCCAACAATCTTCCCGTCTCGGAGTACGGTAAAGCTGTCGCATATCTCAAAAAGCTCAGGCATTTTATGTGAAATGTAGATCATGCTAACGCCCTTCGCTTTTAGTTGCCGCATGATTGTAAACAGATTCTTGATTTCGTGATCCGACAAGGCCGTTGTCGGCTCGTCCATAATGATAACTCTCGCTTCAAACAATAATGATTTTGCAATCTCGATTAATTGTTTGTGCAGCGTGTCCAATTTGCTTAATGGCGTATTCGGGCTTATGTCTCCCATATTGACGACTTCCAATACTTCTGCTGCGCGCTGCCGCATCAGTTTTCGATTGGTAATCCCAAAGCGATTTACAATTTCTTCTCCCAAAAAAAGGTTTTCGTAAACCTTCAGATCATTCACGAGGTTGAGTTCCTGATGAATAAAACGGATGCCCGCCGCCGACGCTTTTTTCTCGTCAATATTGGTTATATCCTCGCCGTTTAAGAAAACCTGGCCGCTGGTCGGCCGATAAACTCCGCCGAGGATATTCATCAGCGTCGACTTGCCCGCGCCGTTTTCCCCCATAAGACCATGGATTTCGCCTTTTTTCAAACTGAAGCTCACGTTGTCCACCGCTTTGTTCGATCCGAAAACCATGGTGATATTCTTCATCTCTAAATACATTCTGCAGTCTCCCCATCGGCAGTATTCATCCGGGTTGGGCAGGCCGAACAGAACATCCGGCCTACCCAATCGCATTCTAATTACCTTGATCTAGCCTGTTTTTATTCACCATACCGATAGATATACTCGTCAGACTGGCGATACGCTGCTTCGTTCTCAAGCGTAACCTGCTCAACCGGAACAAGATGCATACCGGTTTCACCCGATCCGTACATGATGCCTACCGCAAGATCAACCGCCTGGCGAACCATGCCCGGAGCATAAGTGTTCGTCACGATATTGATACCATAGTTATCAAGTGAAGACTGCATGACATCCAGCACGGGCTTCTGCGCGCCTACGCCAACAAGCACTTCGATATTGATCGTTGCCGGACCATCATACTGCGCAATTGCATCCAGAATTCCCAGCAGCGGCTCGTCGTCATGGGTATAAATGGCCGAGATTTTCTCGATATCTTCCACAGACGAGTTCGACAGCCAGTCCGTCATATCGTTGAATCCATTTTCACGCGACCACATGGTTAAGAAAGTCTGCACAACTTCGATTTTCTCGCTTTTGTTGTCCAGGAAGCTTTGCGTTCTTTCCATCGCAGCAACAGAAGTATCTCCGGCAAACTCAAGTGCATAGATCGTTTCGCCGGCGGCAATCCTGTCTGCAAAATACTTGTTCATATATTCAGCCGCTCTGGTACCAACAGCGATTTGATCCCCCGTCATTTCTGCAGTCGGCTCAAAATCAGGTATCAACCGGTCATATACGATCAGCGGTATTCCTGCATCCTTTACGGACTGTGCCGCATTGTACAGCGGAGCTCCATCGATCGGCCACAAAAGAACGGCGTCAAAATCGTACATGTCCAGACCCGTAGCAATCTGGTTGGTCTGTTCAGACGCTTCAGCCGTGTTGAACATCACGTAGTCAAAGCCTTCCTTTTCAGCCTTCATCAAGTCCAGCTCGCCCTTTGCCTGTTCAATCGATTCTGCCGTAAATCCATGGTCTGCGCTAACCATGAAAACGCCAAGCAGCATTGTCGTGCCTTCTGCCGCGTCACCGTTCTGCGCAGCCGCTTCTGTGGCGGCAGGTTCTGCTGTAGTTTCTTTCGGCTCATCTGCGGCCTGCTGCACTGCGCATCCAACAAATGCAAGCAGCATCAGAACGCTGAGCAACACCATTAGGATTTTCTTCATATCTTTCTCCTCCTTTTTATTTAACCGCCTCTGCGGTTAATAGCATATTTGATCGTTCCGCTATATTTTCACCCATTGTCTCTTTTGCGCACTTTCAAGAATCCTGTCACAAAGAATCACTTCATACCGGCCTGCTTCAAATGTTGCATAAGGCGGTGCTTCCTTCGGTGCGCCAATGTCTGCATAGATGGCTCGAAAGCTATTCTTGAATGCATCGGGGAATCCTTCCCCGTGTCCTCCTGGATAACCGGCGTTCATGCGTACAGACGCATCCAGCATTCCCGGGTCTTTTTCAAATACACAGCTGTACTCGCCGCGACGGCCCAGCCATATCTCATTGCAGGTATCGCTGCTCCAAGTCGCCGATTGCTTCATTCCTGCGATCTTGAGTGTCAAATCCGCTTTTTTTCCGGGAATAATTTGGCTGAGTACAACGCTTCCAACCGCGCCGTTGTCCAGCCGGAAGATCAGGTTCGCGTGATCCTCGGTTGACACTTTGACTTCCTCGTATGTGTCCAGCTTCTTGCTGTCTGTAAAGGTTTGTGCT
>QKHZ01000183.1 GCA_003249795.1 bacterium
GAAAGCGAACAGCTTCCGTTTTATATTGATACAGAAATATCAGACATGGATATATAAACGACAAACACAGCAAAAGGTTCAACAAATTTATTTTGAAACAAAAAGATCTGAAAATAATCTCATACACTCACCGGCCACGCAGCCACAAGCAGACTGTAACTGAGGTCAAAACAGCAATAAGCGTAACACCAAGCAAAATCAACAGCGTCCTGGTCGGAATATCCTCATCCATTTCCGGCGGACGTCCGACAAGCTCGCTCAGCGGCCAGCACATCAGCCATAACAGAACGACGACCGATCTCGGCAGCTTCATCCAATCATCTCCCGACAAGATTTTTGTTTTTACATGCCCAAGCTAACCTTGTTTGCGTTCCAGAATCACGAGCGCTTCATCTGCGTACAGGTTATCACTCAGTTCCATCTTGCGGACCTCGCCCTCAATCAGGACGTAACCGTCAACCACATGCACGCCAGCCTCATCCGCCCAGTCCATAAAGTCCTGCAATGTGAAGAGGTGGATGTTCGGTGTGTTGTACCAGCTAAACGGCAACCAGTCTGTCTGCGGCATCCGCCCGCGCATTCCCAGATCTAACCGAACGCGCCAGTTACCGAAATTCGGAAACGTCACAATCCCGCGCCGTCCGACCTGCAGCATCAGCTCCAGCGTCAGATCCGGCCGCACCAACGTCTGCAGCGTTTCTTCCAGCACGACATAATCAAAACAGTTATCCTTAAACGCTCCCTGCAGGTCACGGTTCAGGTCAAGTTGCAAGACAGGAACGCCTTTTGCGACACACTGCAACACGGCTTCCGGATCAAGCTCAACGCCCTGCCCGCGCACTTGTTTCATGTCCATCAATCGCGCAAGCAGATCCCCCTCGCCGCAACCAAGGTCAAGCACAGTACTGCCGACAGGGATCTCTTCCTCAATCACCCTGTCCTGCCAGCGAACGGTCTGCGCATCCCCGCGGTGGGCAGAGCTTCCGACATGGTTTAAAAAACGGCCGATCTTCTCCGCTCCCAGCGCCAAAACTGCCGGATCTGTTTTATCTTTCAACGAAAACGCGAGCTTTCGGAGCGCATCAGTACTGATCGCGTCGATTTTATTTTTCATGCCCGTCCCCTTGCAGTCAGGAAGTGACGCAGTAAGTGGCCGACTTCATCGACCTGAATCAGAAACGCATCATGCCCGTACGCCGACGGAACATCAACATACGTCACAGGACTCCCGTTACGGGTGAGTGCCCGCGCGAACGCTTCACACTCATCCGGCGGATACAGCCAGTCCGTCGAAAAGCTGACGACCATCACATCAGCCTTTACCCGCTTGCACGCTTGGTCAAGATTGCCGCCACCCCAGTCGGCTGCCGCGTCATAATAATCCATCGCGCGCGTGATATAGAGATAGCTATTTGCGTCAAAGCGCTCGACAAACGTGCGCCCCTGATATTCAAGATAGCTCTCGATCTGAAACTCCTGCCCCAGATGAAAGTCAGGTTTTTCCTTATCCTGCAAACGACGGCCGAACTTCTCGTCCATCGCCTCTTCCGACAGGTACGTGATATGCGCAAGCATCCGCGCGGTGGCAAGCCCTGCGTCCGGCCCCTCTTTCTGATCATAATAATCGCCGTGCTGGAACTGCGGGTCTTTCATGATACTGTGACGGCCGACAGCATTAAACGCAAGCCCCTGAGCAGAAAGCCGTGGAGCAGCCGCCAGCACAATCGCCTTTTTCACCCGCTCAGGATACGCCAGCGCCCACTCGATAGCCTGCTGCCCGCCAAGGGACCCGCCGACAACGGCATACAGTTTATCAATCCCAAGATGATCCATAAGCTCCGCCTGCACTCGAACCCAGTCGGAGATCATCACGACAGGAAAATCACATGCATACGGCTTTCCCGTTTGCGGATTAACCGATGACGGTCCCGTCGTGCCGTAGCAACTTCCCAGAAAATTACTGCAGATCACATAAAAGCGATTGGTGTCGATCGGTTTTCCCGGGCCGATCATCGCGTCCCACCAACCCGGACGGTCTGCACGCCAGTGACGGCCGGTGTCAGCGATTTTTTTATCCCAGCCCGCCGCGTGCGCATCACCCGAAAGCGCATGCAGTACAAGTACGGCATTATCCTTTGCCGCATTCAGCTTGCCGTAGGCTTCATACTCAACCATAACCGGCCCCAGCGTCTCGCCCGTTTTCAATGTCAGCGGATTCTCCGCCGTAAACAGCTCGACTGTTTCTGCCTCAACCCAACCGACCGATGCATCGCTTGTGGGAGAATCAACTTCCCTTTTTTTTCTCGCCATGTTCTTTCACAGTCCTTGCACTATCGCAGATCCGTTTTCCTGCGAATACTATTCCGGTCAAACACCCAACGGCCGACAGCAAACCCTACATCGCCGCGTTCAGCGCCTGATCCAAGTCGGCAAGAATGTCTTCCACATCCTCAATCCCGACCGAGATCCGGATAAAGTCCTCATACACGCCTGCGGCAACTAACTCATCCTTGCTCAACTGCTGGTGCGTCGTGCTTGCCGGATGAATCACCAGCGTCTTGGCATCAAGCACATTCGCCAAGTGCGAGCAGAGCTTGACCGCACCGATAAACTTGACGCCAGCGTCATACCCGCCCTTGAGCCTGAAGCCATACAAGGCACCGGGGCCGAGCGGCAACCGTTTTTTCGCGCGTTCATGATCTTTGTGTCCGGGCAATCCCGCATAACCGACAGAAGAGACAGCAGGATGCTGCGCCAGAAATTCAGCAACTTTCTGAGCATTCTCACAGTGTTTCTTCGCGCGTAGCGGCAGCGTTTCAAGCCCGAGCAGAATCTGCTGCGCGTTAAACGGTGAAATGCACGCGCCCGTATCCCGCAGCAGGCCCGTACGGATTTTCATCACAAACGAAACGCCACGCACAGCCGCCTTGTCATGACCGCCAAACGCTTCCCAAAAGTTCATGCCGTGATATGACGCATCAGGCCCGGCGATCTCCGGATAACGGCCGCCTACCGACCAGTCGAAATCACCTTTCTCGACAACCGCACCGCCAACGCTCGTCCCGTGGCCACCGATCATCTTCGTCAAGGAGTATACGACGATATCCGCACCATGCTCAAACGGATCGAACACAGGCGGAGGGCAGACGGTATTATCAATCACCAGCGGCAGGCCGTAACGGTGCGCAATCGCAGCAATCGCGTCGATATCATCCACATTACAGCGGGGGTTACCAATCGACTCGGTATAGACAAGCCGCGTGTTTTCATCAATTGCTTTCTCGAAATTTTCAGGATCAGACGAATCAACAAAACGCGCTTCAATCCCGAACCGCTTGAGCGTCTGCGAAAACAGCGTGACCGTTCCACCATAGAGGTTACTTCCGGTGACGATATTCTGACCAGCCGACGTGATATTGGTCACGGCATAAAAAATCGCGCTCATCCCGCTGGCAGTCGCAACCGCACCGCACGCGTCGTGAAGAGCGGCAACGCGTTTTTCAAGCACGTCGGTCGTCGGGTTCATCAGACGGGTATAAATATTGCCCGCTTCCTTGAGTGCAAAAAGATTGGCCGCGTGTTCGGCATCACGAAACGCGTAGCTTGTGGTCTGATAGATCGGCACAGCCCGGCTGAATGTAACGGCGTCCGGCGTATGCCCCGCATGGACCGATTTTGTATTTAAACCCAGTGACATATCATTTCTCCTGCATGAAAACGCAAATCCGCATTCGCGATTTACCCTCATTCCTTTGTTGAAACCTTTTCATAATCAATATTTTTGGACAGGCTCAGCTTGGTTGATTTGCCGGCCGGTGTTTTCTTGTCAAATTTGATTTCCCATTTCGACTTGACCCCATCAGGCAATGTCCCGTCAGTCCGATACGCACGAACTTCCTCAAACTTCAGACATTTGTCAAAAAGCTCAATTCGGTGAAGCCCGACCTCACTAAGCCCCATATCGGTATCAGACTCATCTTTTTTGCCATTTTCCAGGATAAGATTATCGATGATAAACGTCTCGTTTTCATCTTTGGCGCTATTGGACTTATCATAAGAATAACCGGCAAACACACCATCAATGAATGTTGCAGCCATTCTCCCAGAAAAGCTTACGGCAACTTGGTGCCACCCCTCATCAGCATACATAGACCCGCATTTTGTCGTCAGGGAAGTGGTAAAAAAACATGACGACTCAATCTCACCGATCCCGTCATCACCAAACCCGTCAACATTTGCATCGAACCGTGCCCAAAGAAGCAATGAGCCGCTATCAATATCTGTAAGACTTTCAAAATCCATATCTTTCCGTTGACCTAAGAACACGCACAACGCTTCAGTCTTCCCATCATCACTCAGCGATTCATAGTATGATTTATCTTTCGTGATTTTCGGATAATGAATCCAAAGCACCAGTGTGCCTTCCTTTAACTTCAATTTATCTTTTCGCATAGCGACGATCCGACTGATATTTTTCATCACCGTGCATTTGCCTTTTTTCACATCCTTCGGCACATCTGTTATTCGTAAGCCACCATCTTCCTCAGTATAATTTTTATCCGTCAGGCCAAAGAGTTCATTTGCCCGTGAATCCCAAATCTGATCATCTGCATTTACGTAAAGACATAAACTTAGTAAAAACAGAATCGCGATCATTGCCCGTGTCATCGCTATCCTCCCCTTTCTGCACACAGTTTATCTTCCCGACACTCAAACACCCGCACTGTGCCCGATTGTTATCAACAATGACTCAGATACAAAAATCCAGCCCTTCGTTCTGCATCAGTTGCGCACGGAGAATCACGTCCGCGAAATTCACCTGCTCGTACTTTGCACGCACACTCTCTGCAATCGCCTTCATCTCTTCAGTCAACGCCATCGCATGCGTGAACTCATCGACCGGCGCGATCTCGCCATCCAGACACCGGATCACTTCTGCCAGCGTCACCGTCCGCGCAGGACGGGACAGCAAATAACCGCCCTCTTTGCCTCGACGACTTTCCACAATCCCGCTATTACGCAACTCCCTCAGGATTGTCTGCAAAAAAACGGTCGGCACATCCTGCGCAGCGGCGATCTCATTAATCGTGCGTGACTGCCCCGCACCAGCCGCAGCCAGTTCATAAACTGCAAGCAAACCGTATATACATTTCTGGGACAGCCTCACGATACACCCTAATCTTTATCTATTTTATATGGTTTATAATCTCCAATCCCTTTTTGTCAAGACTCCTTTTCTTTTTTCCCACTTCGGTTATACTCTGGCAAGTTTTTCTGCCTATGCGAATTTACAGGCGAAAAACACAGATGCCGCGCAAACGTAACCGTCTGCGCACCAAACAGAAGGAAGTTTTATGACAATCGTTACAGACTTTCGCGAAGCCTGCGCGCGTTGGGCAAAACCGCTGACCGCACTGAACCTAATCCTCGCAATTGCAACGCTTTGCGGAAAATATCACCCATGGTTCGACCTGATCTGCCAACTGCAGTTTCAACTTTTGATGCTGTGTATCGGCACAACCGTATTCTGGCTGCTGGGAAAACCCCGTCCGCAGCGCTGGACTTTGCTGGCTCTCCCACCGCTCTTGTTTCACTGCTACTTCATTACCCCCTGGTTTCAGCCAATTGAATTGCCGCCAGTCGAAAACGCCTTGATACGAGTAGCGACCATCAATGTCTACACCTCCAACCAAAACAGTCAGGCCGTGCTTGAGCTGATCGCGCGCGAACAGCCGGAAATCCTTGTGCTGGTCGAAACCGACCGCCGCTGGCTTAACAGCTTGAGCCCGCTTGAAATGTACTACCCCCACCGCATCAGCCATCCGCGTGACGACAACTTCGGCCTTGCCATCTACAGCCGGATTCCGTTTATCAACGCCCATATCCGCCAATTCACATCGGCCGATATCCCGTCCCTTGTCTGCTCGTTTCACATGAACGGGCGGGTCGTTACGGTTGTAGCTACACATCCGCTGCCACCTGTAAATATTGACTACCAAGTCCTGCGCGACCAGCAACTGCAAAGCCTCGCGCAATTCATCCATGACCGGCAAGGTCCGCTCATTGTTGCAGGCGACCTCAACCTGACCATGTTTTCACCCGTATACCGGTCTTTTGTCGAAACCTCCGGATTGCAAAACACACGGAAAGGACAAGGTGTATTAGGAACCTGGCCAACATCAGGGACGCGGATCATGCGACTGCCTCTTGACCACATCCTGCATACCGCCGACTTTGCCACAATCAACTGCCGGGTTGGCCCATCGGTCGGATCAGACCACTTCCCGTTCATTGCTGACCTTGCGTTTCTGGCTAACCCACTGGACTTCACAATCCCCGATCAGCCAGATTCCCCCACAGAGGGCGCCCCTCAGAATCCATAAATCTTGCGCCAAGATCGCCGCTACGTATCATTTTTCCGGTTGTATCAATCCAAATGTCTCGGCTATACTACAGTTGTCGAGGCAGATCAGGAGACTGGGTAATTCCATGGCACAGCCGATCAAAATAGCGCCAATCCCAACGCTGGCCCAAAAGGGAAACCAACCACCCCATCACAAACGCATGATCGTTTTAAGAACGATCATGCCGGTACTCTTAACAGTCGGACTTGTTCTGATTGCTTTTTTTTACTTATTCCTGCCGATGATGCGCGACAGTATCATGGAGCAGAAACGGGAATTGCTGCGCGCACAGGTCCAGACTGTCTGGCAACTTCTGTATGAATACGAACAACGCGCCAATACCGGCGAAATTTCCCAACAGGAAGCACAACGCCGCGCCAAAGCACGAATCCGCAATCTCCGGTACGGACAGCAAGGAAAAGACTACTTCTGGATCAACGACATGCACCCGACCATGATCATGCATCCCTATCGCACAGATCTGGAAGGAAAGGACATTACAAACTTCATTGACGCTGCCAACAAGCCGCTTTTTTTAAGAATGGTCCAAACTGTAGAGAAAAACGAGGACGGATTTGTTGAATACCTGTGGCAATGGCAAGATGACCCGGGGAAAATCGTTCCGAAGCTCTCATACGTCATCCGCTTCAGGCCATGGAACTGGGTCATCGGAACCGGTATCTATATCGAAGATGTCAAACAGCAAATCCATGACTCGACACAGAAAAGCCTTGGATGGTTTGCCGTTATTTTCAGCATTGTTTTTCTCTTGTCGTTTTATGTCGTTTATCAGGCGCTGACCACAGAATCAGAACGCGCGGCAGCAGAAATCGCATTACGGCAATCCCGCCAGCAACTGGCAGACATCCTTGACTCACTGCCGGATGCAACCATGGTCATCGACAAGGACGGATATGTCACCGCATGGAACCATGCAATCGAACGGATGACAGGAATCACCGCCGAAGAAATGATCGGCAAAGGACACTACGAATATGCGTTGCCCTTCTATGGCTCAAGGCGGCCGATCCTGTGCGATCTAATCCTGCTTGATGATCTTGACAGTGAAAAACGATACGCAAATGTTCACCGTAACGACAACATTCTGATCGGAGAAACCTATACGCCCACTCTTGCAGATGGGGAACGCTACCTGTTGGGATCAGCAGCGACGCTGCATGACACAGAAGGAAATGTAATTGGGGCTATTGAAATCATCCGGGATATTACCGACAAGAAACTGACCGAAGACAAAGTACGACAAAGCGAAGAAAACCTGCGCATCACGATGGACTCAATCGGCGATGCCGTAATCGCCACAGACGATCAGGGACGCATCAAACAGATGAATCCGGTTGCAGAACGGCTGACCGGCTTCCGTTTTTCAGAGATCAACGGACACCTGCTTTCTGAAATCTTCCATATCAAAGACGCTGAAACAGGCAGGAATCTTCCTGATCCCATCGGGCGGGTACTGGAAACCGGCGAAAGCGTCGGCATGGGACGACACTCGATCCTGACAAACAGAATGGGCAACTCCCTGAAAATCTCGGACAGCGCCTCAGCCATCCGCAATCGCGAGGGGATGATCGTCGGTGTCGTTCTGGTTTTCCGGGATATCACAGAGCAAAGCCAGCTTGAAGAACAACTCCGCCAAAGCCAGAAGATGGAAGCCATCGGCCAGCTCGCCGGTGGCGTTGCGCACGACTTCAACAACATGCTTGGCGGCATTATGGGCGCGGCCGAGATCCTGGCCGTCCGGCTTGAGGGACAGGAAACACACCGCAAGTACGTCAATCTGATCATGGAAACTGCTGAACGCGCGGGTGAACTGACCGACAAACTCCTGTCATTCAGCCGCAAGGGTAAAACACTGTCGACACCGGTTGATCTGCACGTCATCATTGACGATACACTGGCACTGCTTGAGCGGAGCATCGACCGCAGAATCAAACTTGAAAAGCACCTCACATCCCCTCACAGCCATGTCGTCGGCGACCCGGCACAGCTACAGAGCGCGATCCTGAACCTCGGGATCAACGCGCGCGATGCCATGCCCGAAGGCGGACAGATCACACTTAGCACCGAGGAGGTCGACCTCGACGACAGCTATTGTCAGGCGAGTCCGTTCAAACTGTCTTCCGGCAAATTCATCCGCATGAGTATCCGAGATACAGGTGTCGGCATCCCGCCTGAGATCCAGGAGCGAATTTTCGAACCGTTCTTTACGACAAAAAGTATTGGCAAGGGAACCGGACTCGGACTTGCGGCAGTCTTTGGCACGGTCAACGACCACCACGGCGCAATCAACGTCTACAGCGAGATCGACGTCGGCACGGTCTTTCACATTTACCTGCCTCTGGAAGACGCCCCGAAGCAGCCCCACAAATCTGCCCCGGAAATAATCAGCACAAGCGGCTGTATCCTTCTGGTTGACGACGAAGCGATTATCCGCTCAACAGGCGCGATGATCCTGCAAGACATGGGCTTCAAGGTTCTCCTGGCAGAGAACGGCAAACAATGCATCGAAATCTTTGAACAACACAAGGACGAGATCGATATTGTACTGCTGGATCTGGTCATGCCGGAGATGAACGGCAAGGAGGTCTTTCTGGCGCTACGGCGGATCCTGCCGGACATCCGCGTGATCATGAGTTCGGGATTCTCGCGTTCACCGGCGATGGATCTTCCGGAAGAGGAAGCGCGCGTCGGTTTTATCAAAAAGCCGTACCTCCGCGCCGACCTCCAGCGTGTCCTCACTCAAATTCTTTGAGAAAACGATACGCCCCAAGAGGAAGCAGGAATGAGCTTTGATATGGAGTCCCTAACACTTATTATTCCTGTATTTATCACAATTGCTCTGCTTCTTTTCCCATTCACATTACGCAGAATTCATTCTTCATGGTTTGGCAGTCTGGTCAAGTCACTTTCAATTACATTAATTATATCATTGAGCATCTCATTATTATATTTAGTCACCGTCTTACTTTTCATACCGAATAGCACTACCCAGACGGCAATATTAATAAGCACAATAATGGTATCGCTGCCACTATGCATCACTCAAATCCCGCATAATTTCTTTGCCCTACTTGAAAATTTCAAGAAAGAGTACAAGAAGTAAACTCGATCAGTTCTCGCTGAGGCAAAGCACAATACGGTTCTTTCGGGTGCCCTTTGATTTTGATCGCTTTTGAAGGGCAAACTCCGGCGCAGCGGAAACAATATTCGCACGTGGATTCAAACTCGGCTCTGCCTGTATCCGGATTGATCCGCGCAGCCTGCACCGGACACACCTTCACACATAACCCACAGCCGATACATGCATCCGTCACATGAACCGAAAAGAACTTCCGGCAAAATGAGTTCGGCCACAACTTTTTCACCACCAGCTTCGAAGCGAACCCGATTACATCACCCACAACCGGCACCCCATCCCATGCAGCAGTTTCGTTAGTCAGCCCCCGCGCAAACTGTGTCGCCTCCGCTTCAGCCGAGGTACGGGAGAGCTCTTCCTTTGCAACTGCCGGCCGAACAAACATATTCGACGGCATCCGCAGCTTTTTCGCCCCGAGAGCACGATAGCCTTTTTTCTCAATGATCCTGCGCACAGGAACGAGCAGTCCCCCCGCCGTATTCGCCATCGTCACCAACAAAAAGAACGGCGTAAAATCCCTATCCTTCCCTTGTGCCCGAGGCAATCCTTCCAGAAAACGCCAGACAATCGGAAATGTCGAAAACACCGCAGCCGGACACGCGACGCCGATACAATGATCTTGCGGAACTGTCGCCGGGTCGGCACGCTCAAGCGGCACAACATTGCAAACAACGCCTGCAGACTCAAACTCCCGTTTCATCGCACGCGAGGCGATCAAGGTATTTCCCGTTCCGGTGAAACAATAGATCGTCACAGGCTTCTTCATTTTTTCTTCTTTCATGACAATTTCCGGGACCATCCGCACAGACAAAGATAAACCTTATTGTTGAATACAACTGGCTGCCTGTAAACAGAAAAATGCCCTCAGCCAACCGGCCAAGGGCATTTGCATTGATTCAGAACGAAGGATACCAAAGACTCATGCCGTGATCGTTGCGTGAAAATCCTGCAGCGGCGTCACCGTCATGCGAACAGCGTGTTTTCTCTCACGGATCGCTTCCACATACGCACGCGCAGCAGCTAATGTCGTCACAAGCGGGATATCGCGACTGATGGCACCGGTACGGATCGAAACTTCATCCTGCTTCGGCGTCTTGCCCGACGGCGAGTTGATAATCAGGTGCACCCGGTCATCGATCATCCGGTCCATGATATTCGGACGGCCTTCTGAAATTTTCTGAATGACTTCCACCGGAACCTGCGCTGCACGGATCGCCATGGCGGTTCCGTGTGTGGCAATCAGATTGAATCCGAGGTCGTGCAACCCTCTTGCGATCTCGGCGATACCTTCATGATCATGCGCTTTGACGGAGATAAAAGCCGTCCCGCTCAGCGGCACCGCACCACCTGCGCCGATCTGGCTCTTGGCAAAAGCAAGTGCGAAGTTCTTGTCGATCCCCATCACCTCACCCGTCGACTTCATTTCAGGCCCGAGAACAACGTCAACGCCGGGGAAACGCGTCCACGGAAAGACTGATTCCTTGACGCCGACATAATCGAAGGTCGGCATCTTGGTCAGGCCAAGATCCTTGAGCGTTTTACCAAGCATGATATGCGTTGCCATTTTCGCCAGGGGGACACTCGTAACTTTACTGACAAACGGAACCGTTCGACTGGCGCGCGGATTGACTTCGAGAATATAGATTTCATCACCTTTGATCGCAAACTGCACGTTCATCAAGCCTTTGACATTTAGTTCAAGCGCCATCTTGCGCGTCGCATCGGCCAATCCGTCAATCAACGCCTGCGAGAGGCTGTACGGCGGCAGGCTGCACGCGGAGTCACCACTGTGGATACCGGCTTCTTCGATGTGCTCCATGATACCGGCAATATACACGTCGGTGCCGTCACACAGACAGTCCACATCGACTTCGATCGCATCCTGCAGGAACTTATCGATCAGGATCGGACGGCTGGCACTGATCTGCACGTCGGCTTTCTGACAATAAATAATAAGTTCCGCCCAGTACGTCTCCAGCATCTTCGCATCGTACACGATCTCCATCTTCGCGCCGCCCAACACAAAGCTCGGACGCATCAGAACCGGATACCCGATCTTCTCGGCCTTCGCAAGCGCATTCGGCAGTGTCGTCGCCGTTGAGTTCGGCGTCTGTTTCAACTGCAGCTTATTCAGCATCGCAGAGAACTGCTCACGGTCTTCAGCCAGCGCAATCGATTGCACGGAAGTACCAAGGATCGTGCAACCCGCTTTTTCCAGACGCTCAGCGATATTCAACGGCGTTTGCCCGCCGAACTGGACGATCAGTCCTTTCGGCTTTTCGCGTTTGACCACGGACAAAACGTCCTCGACCGTCAGCGGATCAAAATACAACCGGTCGGAAGTGTCATAGTCTGTCGACACCGTCTCTGGGTTGCAGTTCATCATGATCGACTCATACCCGAGATCGCTTGCCGCAAACGACGCGTGGCAGCAGCAGTAATCGAACTCAATCCCCTGCCCGATCCGATTTGGTCCGCCACCAAGGATCATGACCTTTTCCGTATCGCTGGGACGGGTTTCGTCTTCATCTTCATAGGTCGAGTAATAATACGGCGTCGCCGCTTCAAACTCCGCGCCGCATGTGTCGACGAGCTTGTACACCGCCTCGACACCGCGCCCAATCCGCTCTTCACGAACGGCCTCTTCATCCGAATGAAAAATCTCGGCAAGCTGCACATCTGAGAATCCATACGACTTGACCAGCTTCAACTCCTCGTCCGAGAGATCGGCCATGGTCTTGCCCTCAAGCCACTTCTCCATCTCGACGATCTGCTGGATATTATCGAGGAACCACGGATCGATCCCGGTCATATCATACAGTTCCTGCGTCGTCAGCCCCATCAACATCGCATAACGCAAGTAGTAAATCCGCTCACGGTTCGGGCGCTTGAGCATCTGGTGCAGCTTGTCTTTGACTTCATCCAGCGTCAGGTCCTTGCCGTCGTGACCTAGACCGAACCGGCCAGACTCCATCGAGCGCAGACCTTTCTGCAATGCCTCTTTGAACGTCCGGCCGATGGCCATGACTTCACCGACCGACTTCATCTGAATCGTCAGTTCATCATTACTGCCCGGGAACTTTTCAAATGCAAAGCGCGGAATCTTGATCACACAATAGTCGATCGACGGCTCAAAACATGCCGGCGTTTCACGCGTAATGTCATTGGCAATTTCGTCGAGCGTGTAACCAACTGCAACCTTGGCAGCGATCTTCGCAATCGGAAAACCGGTCGCCTTTGACGCCAGCGCCGACGAGCGGCTGACGCGCGGGTTCATTTCAATTACCGTCAAGCGCCCCGTCTCAGGACACTGCGCAAACTGAATGTTACAGCCGCCGGTCTCGACGCCAATTGCACGGATCACCGTGATCGAATCGTCACGCAGGCGCTGGTACTCCTGATCCGTCATTGTCTGGATCGGCGCAACGGTAATCGAATCGCCCGTGTGTACGCCCATCGGATCAAAATTTTCAATCGAGCAGACGATCACGACATTATCGGCGCGGTCGCGCATCACTTCGACTTCGAACTCTTTCCAACCGACAAGCGACTCTTCGATCAGCACCTCCGTCACGATACTGGCGCGCAAGCCTCCTGCGACGACCTTCTCAAACTCTTCGCGGTTGTACGCCATACCGCCACCGGTACCGCCGAGGGTAAACGCAGGGCGGATAATACACGGCAGGCCGACGTCTTCAAAAACTTTCCACGCCTCTTCCATGGTGTGCGCCAGACCCGAGCGCGGCAGGTCGATACCGGCTTTGCGCATGGTCTCACGGAACGCGTCGCGTTCTTCAGCACGGCGGATCACTTCGCGGTCAGCACCGATCATCTCGATTCCAAGTTCTTCCAAAACACCGGTCTCGGCGACCTTGAACGCGGTGTTCAGTGCCGTCTGCCCGCCCAGCGTCGGAAGCAGCGCATCCGGGCGTTCTTTCTTCAAAACCTCAATCACAGCCTCAGGCGTCACCGGTTCGATATACGTCTTGTCAGCCGTATTCGGGTCGGTCATGATCGTCGCGGGATTGCTGTTGATCAGAACGACCTCATAGCCTTCTTCTTTCAGCGCTTTACAGGCCTGAGTTCCGGAATAGTCAAACTCGCACGCCTGACCGATGATGATCGGCCCTGCGCCGATGATGCAGATTTTCTTGATGTCCGTCCGCTTGGGCATAGCTCTTACTCCACAAATATTGCCTTATAAATCTCTATCACTTCGAGTCCGTTTGGTATCGTTTCGTCTTCACCTGTTTCTTTATTTCTTCGCTGCGGCATCTTTCTGCTGCAGCATGCGCTGGAGGTTTTTCTCACAGTTGTCGCCATCGGCTTGTGCAGACGGGTCAAGACTGCGGTAAATCTTCAGCGCTTCGTTATAATACTCCTCGGCCTTGTCCCACTCCTGCAGGCCGTGACAGGCCGTTGCCTGCGCGTGGATACAAGCGGCCGTCCAAGGATGATTCATGCCGAATGTCGAGACATAAATCTCGCGCGCATCATTCAGCAGCGGCACCGCACGCGCGTACGCATGCTGGTCAACATACAGATCCGCCAGCCACAACAAGACCGTCGCGTAATCCGGATGTTCCGCGCCACTCTTCTCCCGAACTGCGGCAGCAGACTCCTGCAGCAACTTCTCCGCACGCGGAAATACGCCGGCTGCCTTGTACATCGCCGCCAGCATATTCACACACCCCAGCGTCTGCGGGTCTTTATCCCCCAGAATTTTCCGGCAGAGCGAAAGCGCCTCTTCGCCAGTAGTCTGAGCCTTGTCATACTCGCGCCGCGCCGTGTGCACAGACGCCAGCCACTTCAACTGCTGCGCGTAATCCGACGAGTTCGTGCCGGAAATTTCACCGCACAGTTTAACCGCCTGCTGCGCCGCTGAAAGCGCGCCTGAAAAATCACCTTTCTCAAACGCCAGCTTGCGGTTACTCACAGCCTCATCAAAAGCGACCTTCTCGGGACTTGCGTGCGCCTTGTCCTGCAGCTTCCACAAGTTGTTCACGCACTCGCGGTAATATGGGTGTTCCTCACCCAACGTCCGCTTCAGAATCTCCAGCGTCTGGCGCAATACTGTCTCAGCGCGGTCGGTCTCGCCCATATCCATATAGAGCAGGCCAAGGTTTCCGAGCGTCGCCGCATATTGCGGATCAGCACGGCCGACCGTCTGGCGAAGCAACAGAACCGCTTTTTTATAATACTCTTTCGCCTCTTCATAACGTCCCATGTGACGATACAGTTCGGCAAGGTTATTCAACGTCGTCGCATACCGCGGATGCTGATCCAGAAGCGCATCTTCCTGACTCTTGAGCGTTTCCTTGTAGATCGGCTCGGCTTTGTCATACTGCTTCAGCGTCCGGTACAGCTCGCCGAGATTATTCAGATCCGCAATTGTCGTCGGATGGGTATTGCCCAGCGACGAGCGCTCCGTATTCACCACCTGCGCCAGCAGCGGCAACGCCCTGTCAGCTTGTCCGGCAGCACGGAACGCATCGGACAAATTCCGCATGGTTTCGACCGTCGCAGGATCTGTTGGTCCCAGAACCTTCCGCCGGATCGCCAGCGTTTTCTCATAGAGCTTTAGCGCATCGTCCAGACTGTGCAACTCCATGTAAATCCCGGCCAGATATCCGTAGCACGAGGCCGTATTCGCATGATCCTCACCGTAAATCTCACGACTGAGGCGGATGGCATTTTCTGCTTCAAACTTCGCCTGTTTAAAATCTTTGTCACGAAAGAGCGCTGCAATTTTATTCACACACTCTTTCAGCTCAGCCTTAGCCTTCTGCTCGGCATCCTGCGCAGATACACGACCAGAACCGACAACCACAGCCGCAGCCAGGGTCATCGCCACCAGCAGCATCCGCATCGCGCCTGCGCATCTAAATAAAGACCGACGGCCGCGTTTCAATCCTGTACCTTCCCCACCTTCGGCGCCAGCCCTGCGCCTTCTTCCGATTTACCGGCAATCTTTGCGGCGTTTATGGCAAAATCCACAACGCGAAATGCCTTTCTTTGCCGGAAATCAGCAACCGGCACAACAGGTCGCAGACCCGACAACAGGCTTGCCGCTTTCGATCATCTCCACAAACCGCGCAAACAGATACCGGGAGTCATGCGGCCCCGGACCAGCTTCAGGGTGATACTGTACGCTGAAGATCGGCAACTCTTTGTGCGACATCCCCGAGAGTGTCTGGTCGTTCAGGTGTACGTGCGAAATTTCAACCGGATGATCCTTGATCGAGTTGATATCCACCGCAAAGCCGTGGTTCTGTGCCGTAATCTCGACCTGACGCGTATCCATCCGCATAACCGGCTGGTTGCCGCCGTGGTGGCCGAACTTGAGCTTGTAGGTCGTCCCGCCAAAAGCCTGTCCCAGGATCTGGTGGCCAAGGCAGATACCGAAGATCGGTTTCTTGCCGAGAAGTTTTTTCACTTCATCAACAATATAGGTAAGAGCAGCCGGGTCGCCGGGGCCATTACTCAGGAAGATCCCGTCCGGATTCAACTCAAGAATCCGCTCCGCACTGGTCGTCGCCGGTACAACAGTCACGCGGCACCCGTGGCTGACAAGACCTTTAAGAATATTTCGCTTGATCCCGCAGTCGAGAGCCACAACGTGATACTTCGCCGGAAACGGCTTCATATCAGGAAGAGGCACATTCCATTCGTACTCTTCAGCGCATGTGACTTCCTTCACACAGTCGCGACCGATCAGCCCCGGACTCTGTTTTGCCTTTTCAACAAGCGACTCTGCATTCAGATCTGTGGTAGAGACCACTCCCTTCATCGCCCCCTTGTCACGCAGCAGCTTCACCAGCTTGCGCGTATCGATGCCTTCGATGCCGGGAACACCATACTCCTTCAGCGCTTCGTCCAGCGTTTTGCGGCTGCGCCAGTTTGAAGTAATACGCGACTGTTCCTTGACGATAAATCCGGCCAGGAAAATCGCGCGCGATTCAAAATCCTCTTCGGTGATACCGTAGTTGCCGATCAGCGGATAGGTCATGCAGACCATCTGGCCGCGGTAACTCGGGTCTGTCAGAATCTCGGTATACCCCATCATCGAGGTATTGAAAACCACTTCCCCATCGCGCTCGGAAGCAGCGCCAAAAGACCATCCCCGAAACGTTGTTCCATCTTCCAGAGCCAGTAACGCAGGCGTCTTCATGCAGAATCACTCCCTTTATTTTCTATTTCTATCTTCTATATCAATGTTTTCTGTTCGTTTGATTTTCGTTGTTTCTAGAGCCGGAAGCCTCTACCAAACAACAACCGGCCATCCATAAAAAAGCCTTCCCCTTAGGGAAGGCAATCAGTCAAAACAAGCGCGCGCCTGTCGCAATCGACAGTGCCTTATATACGAATACCGTTTTTTTCAGTTTATTCCGGTACGACATCATCATCCCCAAGCCGCTTTAAGGCCAGAAACTCATAGTCAAATCAGGCAAATTCACGCAAATTCTGCGTATTATAACGCCGTCTTCAAAAAAAGCAACCCACGGTCAACTTTTTCCGCCGCTCTATAATTTCACATTACCTATTTCGCAACAATCAGTTAGCAGCAATAGCCCGAACCGCCTTAAAAAAAGAATTTCAACCGTGACCGTCTATTTTTCCAGAAATTGAAAATCATGGTTTCTTTGCTTGACGGTTTTCCACCGGTTTCCTACAATTGGGACAGAAATCAAGCGTTTAAAAACGATTGCAATGATCGTTTAAGCATTCATATGATCAGAAAGGATCGAGTCATGTCACTGATGGAGTTGATTCACAACAACGCAAAACGCCTGCAAAAAACCATTGTCCTGCCGGAGTCGGAAGACGAACGCACACTCAAAGCCGCCGGAGAATGCGCCAAGGCAGGTCTGGGGCCGGTCATTCTTCTCGGCAATCCTGACGAAATCGCTACCCATGCAAAGAACTGCGGTGCCGATATCAGCAAGGCTGAAGTTATCGACTACATGAACGCGCCGGAATTCGGTGGCTTTGTCAAAGACCTCTTTGAAATGCGCAAGGCCAAGGGCCTCACCGAAGAACAGGCTGCAGAACTTCTCAAAAATCCGCTCTACTATGCTTCGATGCTGGTTCAGAGCGGCAAGGCTGACGGCTACGTCTCAGGTGCCGTCAACTCCACCGGCGATACCATCCGCCCGGCACTGCAGATCATCAAGACCGCTAAAGGCTGCAAAACAGTTTCATCCTTCTTCATCATGAACCTGCCTGAAAGCAGCCCCTACTACAGCAAGCGCAAGTTCCTGTTCTATGCCGACTGCGGTGTTGTGCCAAACCCCACCAGCGAGCAGCTTGCCGATATCGCCGTCCAGACGGCAAAGAGCTACAAGAGCCTGACCGGTGGAGAAGAACCTGTTGTCGCGATGCTCAGCTTCTCAACCAAGGGCAGCGCAAAGCACGACGATATCAATAAGGTCACAGAAGGCCTGAAGCTCGCCAAGGAAAAAGACCCGAGCCTGAAGATCGACGGCGAACTGCAGGGAGATGCGGCTCTGATCGACTCGGTCGCGGCCAAAAAAGCCCCAGGCAGCACCGTTGCAGGAAACGCAAACATCCTCGTCTTCCCTGACCTCGATGCAGGAAACATCGCATACAAACTGACCGAACGCCTCGCTGGCGCACAGGCAATCGGCCCGCTTCTGCAGGGCATGGCCAAGCCGGTCAACGATCTCTCCCGCGGCTGCAAGGTTCAGGACATCGTCGACGCAGTTGCCGTTACCGCCTGCCAGACCGAAAGCTGAGCTTCTGCATCATCACGATACAAACGCAAAAACGCCCGCGACTTTGGTTGCGGGCGTTTTTTATGACAAGCAATTTCAAACGCAGAGCGCTATTGGGATGAGTCTTTCTGACAGGAGACAGAACCATCGTTATATAGGATGCAACGCCCCCGGGAAGAGTGACTGTTAACCTTCCCGTCACCAATCAGCGCATGATGTGACGGCAGCCGATCCTCATGCTTTGGATCAAAAAGAAACTGATATTCGTACCCGTCTTTTCCGCCGCACTTCAGAAACGGAAGATTTTCCTTAGGAATATACCCGGTCCGAACCAGCAGATCCATCAACTGGTGATAATTTTTCACCGCAGTAAAAGGTGAAGCACGATACTGAGCATCATACGCCCGCGAAGCCATATAGATCATCCGCAGGTTGTTAATGCAAGCCGTCACCTTCGCAGACTCAGAAACACTGCGCAACGATCCGACCACAATCCCGACCAGACACAGTACTAGCACAGCTGCCACAATTCCCATCTGCCACGCCAAAGACGGCCTGCCGCTTTCAATTCCTCTAAGTTTATTTAGACTGCGCATCTGCCCGCGCCTTCATCCCGTCAGTCAAGCCCTTGACCAGGCGCATCGCACTCGTCGGTGAAAGGACAATCCGGTTCATAATTGTCGCCTGATCAGGAGTCCCGCGATGACGGTTGCCGAACTCAAGAATTACCTCTTCTGCCGCAACGTGAATATTGACCAAATCGCGAAAGCAATATTCCAGATCCGGTTTCACAGTCATCTTCAATGTAACCTGTTCCTGCTCTTTATCCGGCACGACATTTTTGTCTACCATGGAATCTCCTTCTTTATCAAATAATTTATCTGCGATTAACAACACCCGCACAACTTGCTCTCATTGTAGTCACATCGAACAGAAAAGCAATTCAGGAGAATGCGAGTCCTATGAATTTTCACATTCCCCTTGCGTTTTGCCAATATGCACTCACTGCATCACGCATGAGTTCACCGATCGGCTGCCCCGTCTCCGTCGCAACACGCCTGCAATCCTCATACTCCGGCGCACACTTGACAACATCAGAACCGAGACAACCTACTTTCACCCGAATATCATAGCCTCCGACCTGAACACTCACGCTTTCACGCGCACAAATAATCCGGTCAACCTGCTGCAAACGCACCCCAAATGTCGATGACTGTCGCAGCAGCAATGCCGCCAACTCATCACGTTTTTCAATATCGCACAACACCGTCACCTCAACACCCGCCCGTCCCTTTTTCATTAACACCGGCGTAAGGCTACAATCCAGCGCACCGGCAGTCATGCAACATTCTGCAAGATACGCAGTCTGCTCCGGCGTCATGTCATCAATCGACGCCGTCATCTGCCAGACACGGTCAGGAATCCCTCCCACCGATGCCGCGCACTGCCGCACCTCATTCGAAATGCACGGTACGAATCCACCTGCACGTTGCCCAAGACGCAAGCGGATCACATTCGGTTGCCCTGAAAAATCACGGCGACCTGCGCCATAGCCAATGGCTGTGGTTGTCATCGGAATATCCTGTGAAAACGAGTCCACACATGCCGCCAGCAGCGCTGCCCCAGTCGGAGTCAAAAGCTCCTTAGCAATCTTACCGGTAATCGACGGTATTGAATACCTGCGCAATATTTCCGCCGTCGCCGGAGCCGGAACCGGCAGCACTCCGTGTGCGCACGTTACCGTCCCCGATCCCGTTGTGACAACACCACAAACAACCTGATCGATATCCAGAAGCTCCAGCCCATAGCAGACTCCAAGGATATCGCCCAGAGTATCCACACCGCCGACTTCATGAAAATGAACCTCATCAACCGGACAGCCGTGAACTGAACCTTCAGCCTCAGCCAGAATTCTAAACGCACGTTCTGCCCGGTCCGCAGCACGCGCAGGCAATCCGCTGCGCTCCAGAATCTGTAGCATATCTGACAAATGCCGCATCGGGCCGTGATGGTGGTGGTGACCATTTTGTAAATGATGCTCAGCATGACAAGATCCGTATCCGTTCACATGCCCATCACGGGCATGGTGATGATGATGCGAATGGGAGCAGGATGCGTCGTCGTCAGGAAAGGATTCAGAATC
>QKHZ01000138.1 GCA_003249795.1 bacterium
CATATCCTGATCAAAAGTGATTTTCAATTCTGTGATGTCAGTGGAAACATCTGTTTGGCCGAAACCTGGGACTGCCTCGATAACCTTGGGCGGGTTTGTCTCTTCTGCGGATGCATTCCAACCTACCGCTACCCATAGGGCAATTGAAATCAAACTACAGATGCAAATTTTCCAACCAAGTGATCTAAGTATCTTTTCTTTTCTCATGCATGTATGTAGATGTGAGTTCATACCAATACCTCCCAAGAAAGAGCCGATTACGATGCAAATAGTACAGGCAGCTACGCTTCCCTTATTTAACCCCAGACAAATACCACCAATCGCCACGTGTAATATAGACATACCAAGTACAATACGAACGAGCCAATAAACGGTGCCATTTATTGGTTTCGATGTCGCCATATCATTCGGTGTTCGCGAAATCTGACAAAACTTCTCTGGCGAATCCATTTGAGAAAGTACGAACTTGACGGCATTTGGTGAGTCATCGTTTTCAATTAACTCAATAATTTGCGCATGGATGCTTTCTACGATTTCGTTTTGTTCTTCGTCAGGGAGATGTTTCAATGCATATTTGATTTCAGTGAGATAGGATGCAATCAGTTGCTGACTCTCCTGATTAATTGCCATCTTTTTCCCTTTGTTTTCCTTGAATACGTTTTAAGTCAAGCCCCAGCTCTGCCCAATATTCCCGCATTTGCCGTAAGCGTAATTTTCCCTCAATTGTCAATGTGTAGATACGCCGTGGTGGTCCGCTTGCACTTTTTTCAGACCGGCATGCAATGTAGCCGCCATTTCGTAGTCTGGCTAGAAGCGGATAAACAGCACTTTCTGTCAGTGCCATCGTTTCCAGTTTTGACAAGACTTGCAATACGGCATATCCATGCAGGTCTTCTTTTTCAAGTACCGACAAGACAAAAAACTCTGCCAAACCTTTTCGTAACTGTTGAATCCAGCTATTCAAAAAAATGTCTCCTACATCACAATGTAGTATATCGCTATGTGTAGTACCAGTCAACCGCATATTCACATTTTCTTAAACTATTAATCCTTGAACATTGAAAGATACTACATTTTTTCTGAAACAGAATATGATATGCTGCATGCACTATTTGTAGACTCGGTCAGCCCAAAACGATAGTTCAGGGATCGTAGGCCCCGAGTAGAATTATGAGCACATAAGTGCCAGATGTTCAACGATTCCGGTGAAGGGCACGATCATAAACACCTACAGGGAGTCAGTACGTACAACTGTGCATCCTGAATTTTTGAGAGTGAATTGGTTTTTCCTTTAAAAGACATGCAAGATCGGATAGAAAAAGGGACGAGAAATTTCATGACGAGCGTCAGTACAGCAAAATGAAGCAAGTTGGCATGAAAACGCAAACATCATCGGGGAAGCTGCATGAAAGAAACGTTCCGTTTTTTCTTCTATTTTTATTATCTGCTGCCGCAGGTCGTTATCTTTTCACCCATCCTGATGGTTTTGGCCGGCGCGTTTGACACGATTGCCATCAGTGTCTTTTTCCTGCTTTTTACGGCGACGACTGACGAACAAAGCATTTTGAAAACAACGGTGATGGATGCGTTTACATACTTCCATATTCCATATACGATCGTATCGCTGCTTATTCTCGCAAATCTGTGTTTTCTGCTGCGCTCTTTATTTCAGATTTTTCTGGAATGCTGGATGGCCAAATGCATCAATTTCCGGCAGTACAAACTTCAGAATGAGGGTTTCCGGAAACTTGTCGGCGCCACCTATCTTTATTTTTGCAGTAAGGAATCCGGCAGCATCAACTTCACATTAACACAGGCCTTTCAACAGCTGTTCAACGCAATCAGAATATTTGCTCCTCTGATGCGCTTTTCTGTCTATGCAATTCTCTATGCGTCAATTGCGTTTTGGGTCGACTGGTCCACTTCGTTATTGGCCATCGTTATCGGGACGCCGCTGTTGCTTGCAATGCAGTTTATCAACCCCAAGATCAGAAAGTCCAGCACGCTGGTGGCAAATTCGATGAGCTCGCTGCAGACGCTGCTGATACAATTGCTCAATCATTTTAAATACCTGAAGGCATCTTCTGCCATCGCACCTGCACTGAGGATTTTTGACCAGCGCAGTAAAGAAGTCGCGCATCACAGTTACCATTTGGCTGTGTTTCAAAGTTTGGCGGCGAATTTTATGACAGTGGCCTCCGCACTGACGATCTCGATCATGATTTTTTATAAATGCGTCATGAACCAGCAGCCGATTGTCGATGCCGTCTTTCCGCTGATTCTTCTGAAACGGGCAATCGACCAGATCATCGCGATGCAGCAGAACTACCGGAAATTCCTGTCTTGCTACGGATTTCTTAAAACCGTACAGGAATATGATCAGGAAACCGAAACCCATCAGGAAATCATAGGGCAAACGAAGGTTGACAGCCTTGAGTGCCCGATTGAGTTTCGCAACATCACTTTCTGCTATCAGCCGCAAACGCCGGTTCTGAAAGACCTCTCCCTGACAATCCAGCAGCATTCGACAGTCGCATTTGTCGGGGAGTCCGGATGTGGCAAGTCGACGCTTGTGACTCTGCTGACAGGGATTCTGCGGCCATCACAAGGTGATCTTTACGCAGGAAATACGGCGTATGCCGATATCAATCTTGATACGCTGCGCGAGCGGATTGGCTATGTTTCGCAGGAGTGTGTTGTCTTTAACGACACGGTTCGTGACAACATCACCCTTTGGAGCCAGCAGCCGGATGAGCAGCGTATTGTCGACAGCCTCCGTTGCGCACGATTGACAGAGACCATTGATGCGCTGGAGTCGGGATTGGATTCGCCTCTGGGCGACCAAGGGATGCGGCTTTCGGGCGGGCAACGCCAGCGGGTCAATATCGCGCGCGAGTTGTATAAAGACACAGACTTATTGATCTTCGATGAAGCAACCAGCGCGCTGGATTCAGAAACGGAATTCCGTATTCAGCAGGCGATTGATGAGCTGAAAGGATCGAAGACCATTGTTCTGATTGCCCACCGCCTTTCAACGATCCGCAATGCTGACTGCATCTATGTTCTGGACAAGGGGGCGGTTGTTCAATCCGGAACATATAATGAGCTGGCCGCAATGCCGGGGTTATTCCGCAAAATGCTTGAAATCCAGATGCATGAAAAGAAAAAGCAAGCGTCTGGTCAGCCTTCTGCGGAGAATTGCGACCTGAATGGCAATATGCAGGTCGATCCGGTCTGAAGATCGTCACGATTTATCAAATCGGTTCTACAGGCATCTGCCCTTGATTTCTCCACCGGTTCTTCATATAAATAGAGTCATGAAAATCCTGATTCACATGTGCTGTGCACATTGCTACGCAAAGTTCCTGACCGGACTGCAGCAGGAAGAGGACAAACCGGCGCAGGCGGCAGGACTCTGGTTTAACCCAAACATCCATCCGCTGATCGAGTACCGTCGGCGGCTGAAGGCGGTTCGGATGCTTGCAGAGCGCCATCAGTGGCAGGTTCATATTCTGGATGAGTATGGGCTAAAATCGTTCTGCCGGCAGATTCATCCGAATTATGATATGCCTGAGCGCTGCCGGACATGCTACCAAATCCGGTTGGAAGAAGCGGCCGGCTTTGCCGCGGCAAACGGATATGACACACTGGCGACGACCCTGTGCACCAGCCGTCATCAGGATCATAACCTGATTCGCGATGCTGGACAGCAGGCGGCCGCAAACGCCGGAATCGGATTCTGGTACCGCGACCTGCGCGAGTCCGAGCCCGATCCGAAACTGTTACAGGGGCTGTATAAACAACAGTATTGCGGCTGTGTCTTCAGCGAAGAGGATCGTTATCGCAATACGACATTACATTGTTATGAAAAAGCCGGACGGAACGAGCAGCCCGGCTGAGAAGAATCATTCGCGCGGCTGTTACCGATATCTGCCACAAACATGCCGCCTTGAACCGGAGATCATCCGACTGTGAGCATGAAACAGGTTATCCTGCGCGCATTGGCGCTGAGCATTGCACTGGGACTGGTCATCTTTGCCGGTTGCCGCTACACGCCTCCGGAGAGCACCCGGCAGCAGGCGATCTATCCCGAGCATCTGGAAAATGAGCCGGATATCCGTATCCGTATTGGTGAATACGGCAGTCCTGTCACCTTACTCGTCAGCGGGCCCTACAAACTCGAAGTCACCCACGTCGGCGGCCGCAAAGAAACCGGTGGCGGAAACAGCGCCGTCAGTATTGACGTGGAAGCCACACAAAACGGTGTCCGCCTCGGGCGCGATCTTTTCACTTCCGCCTCAATTATTCCGGTGGGAAATACTCGCCTCGGCCTTCGTACACAGATCGACGGTGTCCACTCCGCGCAGGAGCTCTCCGGCAGCCTTCATTTTAATCGCACCAAAGACAGCAAGCTGCAGGCGATTGTCGAGATTGGTCTGGAAGAATACCTGATCGGCGTCGTCCCGCACGAGATGCCTGCAAGTTGGGGGACGGATGCACTCAAGACACAGGCCGTTGCCGCACGCAGTTATGCACTTTATCACATCAAGACCCGCGGCAATAAAGAGTATGACGTCAAGAATACCGTCATGAGCCAGGTCTGGAAACCGGTCACCCGTGCCGATCCTCGCGTGGCGCTTGCGGTCAACTCGACACGCGGGATTGTTGTACTGGAAAACAGCAGGCTGTTTCCGACCTATTTCCACAGCCGTTGCGGCGGGCGCACTGCCGATGCGCGTTTTGTCTTCCAGCAAGGCGATATCACCGCGCTCTCCGGCGTCGACTGCAAATACTGCCTCAGTAAAAACGCACCGCGCCCGTGGTCACTGACAATTGCGCTTGATGACCTCAGTGCGCGACTGAACGAACGCGGACTCGTTACCGGGCAGGTAGAACGAATCCGCGCACTGTCAGAAGACAAACAACCGCTGTCGATCATGCGGCGTGTCTATTGGGTCGAAGTGACAACCAAAGCCGGTACGCGCCACATCATTCCGGCTGATACGTTCCGCCGTGCGGTCGGACATGAGAAGAACAATCTCGCAAGTACATGGTTCTCCGTCACCCAGAACGCAGCCTACGTCACTTTCGAAGGACAGGGCCACGGGCACGGTGTCGGCCTCTGTCAGTACGGCGCGCGCTATCTTGCAGAGCAGCTCGGATACGACTATGTTTCGATTATAAAAGCATACTATCCCGGCACAACCGTTTCGCGGGTTTACTGATTGTCCGGTAATTTCAGTCTGCGCGGACATGTTTGCAGCATTATATTTAGCAATATCATTTAAATCGCTTCAATAAATCAGGATCGGCGCATGGGCAAGAGTCGCTATACACCGCTGGTGGTTTTTGCAATGCTGATCGCATTCGGCGCACTGGCGATGCAGATGTGGACCGAACAGCCGGATGAAGTCGTCTACGATGTCAGCACCATGCAGGTTGTCTTTCCTTCTTTCAACGATAAAAAGCCGTCGTCGCAATTAACCAGAAAACCGTCTGACCTCCCGAATGAACCGGAAGAGGAAAGCGACGACGAAGCAGCTTCTGAAGAATCTCCGGAAGGCACACTCAAGCTGAATCAAATCGGCGGGAAAGGTTGGTACTGCTACCTGCCGCAGGACGAATGGCATAAAATTTCAGCAAGTGAATATCACGGCCCCAATGGCGTGGTCTTGCATGTGGATTCATCCTTTGCCAAAAACATGAAGATCTCGCCTGCAAGCATGGCAGGCAAAGTCGATTCAACAACGTATACGGCACGCGCCTATGCCAACAGCCTGCAGGGGCGGTATCACGACTATCTGTCGACCGAACAGTCGTTGTGCCGGTTGGCGTTTGGAGAAGATAAATCCAGCCTTTACGGTATGCAGTCCTTTCTTCAACACGAGAACGGGACGCAGCTCTGGAGCTGGGCATTTCTGGATGGAATCAAGGCCAGCGGCACGCTTGCTGCTTATACCAAAATGCTTGAGCTGACCTTTGAAATACCGGATGGATCGGATTTTTCGAAAGAAAACGCAGAAAAAATAATTCGTTCTGTTCGTCGCAATAGCAAATAAACAAACAGGTTATGTGAATTTACGGGCGAATTCTGCAAAACCTGCGCGCTAGAAATGAACCATACGGGCAAATATTCGTTTATCACTGCATGGAGAGCCGGGATATGACGCCGGATGCAGAGCTGATGCAAGCGTTCAGGGATGGCGACCATTCGGCTTTTACCAAGCTGACATTGCGGCACGAGGTGGGGTTGCTCAATTTCTTTCTGAGGATGGGCGCCTCACAAGCCGATGCCGAAGACCTTGTGCAGGACGTGCTGCTCAAAGTCTATCGAGCCGCAGAGCGGTATGAGTCAAAAGCGCTGTTTACAACCTGGCTCTACCGGATTGCGCGCAACTGCTGGATCGATACGATGCGGCGGTGCGGCAGACAACCCGGACTGGTCTCTGCAGATAAAGAGTCGGCCGCAACCGGCACCACCATCGCCGAAACGCTGCCGTCGCATACGCCGCAGCCGTCGGCACGGATGGAGCAGTCTGAAACCGCGACGCTGATTCACGAAGCGATCGGCCAGCTGCCGGAGTTACAGCGCGAGGTTTTCGTCCTCTCGGAAATTCAGGGGATGAAATATCAGGAAATCGCCGAGACGCTGGACGTACCGCTGGGGACTGTCAAAAGCCGGATGTTCATGGCTGTGCACTCCCTGCGGCAAACACTGGCGGCTCACGGCCTGAGTGGGTAATGCGGTGAATACGGTGGCGGCTCGGTAACGGGCGAGATGATTTGAGTCTGATTTATCGTGGCGGAAACAATCGCCATCTTTGAATGGAAACAGGAGCGGAAGCGATGGGTTGTCCTGAGATTGACTGGGTCGCATTCCTGAAAAATGAACTGCCTGCGGATGAGGCGAAGGCCGCCAGCGATCACCTGTTGGAATGTTCCACCTGTCGTGAAGAAGAAGAGTCGCTTCGCGCGACGCTGACGCTTGTTCGTGAAAATCTGGCACCGGTTGAGCCCTCGGCGACATTCCGCAAGACTTTGGCCGAGCGCATCCGTCAGGAAGCAGAAAGTGCCAACGCGAATGCCGACACAACTATTCTTTCTTCCACCCGTACATCCTCGCGCCGCATGTCTGCATCCTCCCGCAGGATTGAGCCGACACTGGCCAGCCCTCGTCGTCGCAGCCGTTACTTTTTCGTTTCTGTTGCGCTGCATACGATTGTACTGGTCTGCGTAGCCACATGGTGGATTTCTTCAGCCACTTTAAACAAATCAGTGACCGGCGGTAGTGGGAACTATTCCACAGAAGGAAATGGCGATCCGATGGATCTGCGGTCGATGCGGCCGGTTGAATCGCGCCTGAACGCGGGCTTTACCGACCTGAACGCAACGACGGTGGCTACCGGTGTACAGATCGACATTTCAATCAAACGCACTGAAGGTGAAATTGTCCTGAGCTTCGGCCGCCGTGTCCCGTGTCTGTTTGCCTATCCGTCCGAAAGCGAAGAGCAGACGCGAGCGCTTCTGGCAAAGCACAAAGGCTCAGTCCGCGCTGCTGTCGAGAACGGCAGAGTCACGATCCCCACACAATTTGCTGAGCAGTTTGCAGGCGACACCCGCGTTCGGGTGTTCGATCTCGGTGACCGCCTTGAATTCTGGGGGATGGACATGTGGCAGAAATTTGAGGCCGCGCAACAACCATCCGAAATAGCGTTGCTGAATTGGGACAACCTGCCGCTGGCGCTCATCACAACCGGCAATACCCAACCACTGAATTAAATCGTCCCGACAAAAAACCACGTCAGCAACCACAGGCGTGGCAATGGTTTTTTATCAGAAAATCAACCCGCAAGTTTTAGTCTTTCGTAACGCGCTACCCTCTCCGGCAGATTTTGCGGACAGCGCAGATCACATCGTTTACATCATCGTCGGTAAGTTTTACGCTGAGCGGCAAGCTGATTGTCTGTCGACCGATGCGCATCGCATTCGGATAGTCCTCCGGCCGCCACCCGAACGTCTGCTGATAAAACGGATGTTCCGGAATACTTAGATAATGCACGCCGACACCGATGCCTTCTTCGGTAAAGGCTCCAAGCATTTTATCACGCGAGATCCCGACCCGCTCTTCATCAACCAGAATAGTGTACAGATGATATGCATGCCGCATGTAATCCGGAACGTCTGCAGGCAGCGTCAACGGCAAAGCGGAAAACGCGTCATTATACTTTTCCCAGATTTCCTGACGGCGTACCCAGCAGCGTTCAACGCGTTCCAGTTGGTGCAGCCCCAACGATGCCTGCAGGTCGGTCATGTTGCATTTAAAACCCGCATCGGTGACAAAATAATGTTTGTATCCGCTGTCTGAAAATCGTTTCCACGCGTCCTTGCTCATGCCGTGAAGGCCAAGCGTCTTGATCCTTGACGCAGCGTGTTCATCCGATGTAATCAGCATCCCACCTTCGCCGGTCACGACATTTTTCGTAGCGTAAAAACTGAAACAGCCATACTGGCCAAAGGTTCCCGTCGGCTTTCCCCGCCACGTGGATTCAATCGCATGCGCGCAGTCTTCGATCAGCAGCAAGTTGTGTTCTTGCACAAGTTCAACCAGTCCGCCCATATCGCACGGGCGACCTGCAAAATGTACGGGAAGAATCGCTCGCGTGCGGGACGTGATTTTCTTCCGGACCTGTTCGGGATCGATATTCATCGTCTCGGAACAAACATCAGCAAGGACAGGCGTTGCGCCACTGTGGATAATCGCGTTTACGGTTGCGCAAAAGGTCAAAGGCGTTGTAATGACTTCATCGCCCGATTTTAGCCCTGAAGCCAGCATCGACAAATGAAGAGCGGCCGTACAAGAACTGAGAGCGACGGCATACTGCGATTGCTTATAACGAGCAAAGTTGTTTTCAAATTTCGCGACCTTGGGACCGGTTCCGATCCATCCCGAACGCAAGCAATTAACGACCTCGTCGATTTCTTCTTCACCAATGTAAGGGGAGCCAAACACCAGAAAATTATCTTTCGAGCGTACTGGAGCATCCTGAGGCATATGCATTTACTGTCTCAACCCGAAACCTTAGTATAGTTTCTCACCCGGCAACGGCATAGAATCGATCCTCCGAAGGGAAACATGCCAAACCGCAAGAAACGTTTTTCCGATTCCATCACCCGAGACAAAAACCGGTTGATTCCATAAGGCAAAGGCTTTAACACCGACTCATACATTGATCGAGGATAAAAAATCCTGTTCATCAGAATCGTCAGTACCTGCAACGGAAACAACCAGAAATTGAAGCAGGTGATTTTATCCACCTGTAATCCTGCCTGCAGAACAACATTGCGCAGGCTTTTTCGCGTATAGCGGCGCAAGTGGTTTGAGATATAATCCTCCCCACTCCACAGCCACTCATACGCCGGCACAGCGATCAGCAGGGATCCATCCGGTTTCAACCACGAACCAAGCGTCCGGACCAGCCCAATATCATCATCAACATGCTCAAGCACATCAAGCATCAGGATTGCATCAAAGTTATCGCCAAATGGATTTTCTGTGGATAATGCTTTTTCAGGATCGATCTTGAACAGATTCTGAATCCCTCGTTCGCCGCAGAACCGCAATGCCGTTTCTGACGCATCCATTCCGAACGCATCGCCGATCTTGGCAAGCGATGCCAGCGTCCCGCCCGTTCCGCAACCAAAATCCATCAGGCGAAGCGGTCTATTGTCAGACTTCTCTTTTCGCCCTGCGTCGAGCGTCTGTTGCATTTGATCAAAAACAATTGCCCGCCGGGCAACAAACCACCAATACGTTTCTTCCAACGATCGGGTTAATTCATATGCATCAGGTTTCATGACACCGTTTCCGGATCCAATAATGCAACCATTTCCCGTCCGCCGGGAATTGTGCACACCTGCTGCGCTCCGCCAGCCTCTTTGATGATTCTGGTAAAAGACTCTTCCGAAAACCGTTCGCCGGAATAGTTTGTCGCTCCATATGGCGTTGTTAGCCACCTGCTGAACTTTGCCAGACATTTCACATGCGAATCAGATAAATTTTGCACCGGTTCTGCAACAATTACTTTTATCGTTGCTGCGGCACGGAGTTTTTTCAGCACGACGGCAGCATCGGGCAAAAACTGGTATAAGCTCCCCTGCATCACAACATATTCCACCTTCGGCAGTTCTTCTGCTTTCAAGTCAACAGAGCGGACGTCGATCTTTTTTCTTTGTCCAGAGCAGATAAATGCAGGCGAATTGTCTACACCGATATACCGGACGTTGCGTGCCTGCAAAAAACGGCGATACAGAAAGCAATCACCGCAGCAGACATCCAGCACACTCGCGCCATCAGGAATTTCTTTCGAGACAACCTGATACCGGTCAGTAAAATGTTTTCCATACAACACTCGCATCAGCAGGTTATACAGAACAGGACTACGATAGATCACGAATTTCCTTTCCCATACGGATCAGAAACGTTACTTAGACCTGATCAGGCGCACCTTCGGCATTCTCTTTGCGCATCTGTTTGCGGAAATGCCACAGTGCGATAAAGTAGTCAATCGTATCCCTGACAATCCTGACCGTTGATGCTTTATCTGCTCGTCTCAAAAACAATACGGGAATCGATTCAATATGGCATCCGGCTCTGAATGCTCTGACGATAATTTCCGTATCCCAAAACCAATGCTTATTCTGCACCCGGCTCAGGACAGGAAGGATTCGCTTCCGGTTGAAAAATTTGTATCCGGCCTCAGTATCTTCCAGATCGGTACCAATCAGGAATTTTTGAAGCCGTACATAACCGCAGCTGAGAAATGCGCGATGCAGCAGATGCCAGGCAAGCTTGTATACCCGCCGCGCTGTTACAACGTCAGCCCCTTGTTCAACCGCAAGGATAAAGGACGGAATGTATCTTGCTGGTACTTCCAGATCAATATCAAGAAAACCCGCTACCCGCCCGCGAGCGGCGTAAATGCCATCCGTAACCGTTGCACCCCGTCCCGCGTTTTTCTGATGAAAAAGCGCGCGCATTGGTTTGTCCGGTTGTTCCTCCAGAATGGAACGAATGATTGCAGCCGTATTGTCAGGACTGCAGTCTTCCACAAACACCAATTCATACGACCAGCGCAAGCTGTCCATGATCGCCAGAACTTGCCAGACGCTTTGTTTGAGGTGACCCTCTTCGCGATAACAGGCAATGATGATACTGACATCGCAGGTTTCTGCTGCGGCTGGTGTGGAAATCTCATTGAATGAAGTCAGACCGCGTTCAGTCTGCCCGGAAGACATTTCGCAATCATCATGCGTGGTTGATTGTGGCATAACACTCCTGTTTTGCCCTTGCCTCTGGAATGGCAAACATCACAGATTCATCTTATTTTTATTGCGACAATGATTTATCCGAATACTTAAAGTATAGATTTTTTTATACCCAATACAAATCATTTCGCCACAAAATTCACATATATGAAACTCATTTCAACTGGGCTCTTATTTCTGCCAATCATTCATTCTGGTCAATCTCCCCAATGCAAACGTTTCTACTTCTCCCAGTTCTGCGGATTCACATCTCCGGTCTCATAAAAATAGAGATAATATGCGCTCCATGCATGACAGTCTGACCGTGGATTTCTTTCGTTTTCCGGAAATGTACTCAACCCTTCGTCCGCAAGCTTTGCAACTACCTTCAACCTCCGAGTAAACAAGTCACCGAGTCCGCATTTGCGGCAGGCGTACAGATAGTAAAACGAGAAATACAGCCCGCATTCAGGCAGCTCTGACTGCCTGAGCGCATCAACGATCTTGTCCTCTGTATTTCCGGTCGCGATCATCGACAATACCTGCGCGTGTTCAGACGAGTATGTTTGTTCCCTGTCTTCTGTATAAAGACCGGTCGATGGATTTAAATACACGCGGTTGATCCCGGCTTGTGTTTCCTGCGCCTGCTGTCGATATACGCATGCCTGCTCCACCGACCCTACTGATTCCTCAAGCTCCGCAAACGCGTTTAGCGCCAGTACGAAAAACCAATTGAGCGAACATCCGCTCTGTCCTGCATTTGGAGGCGTACCGTCCTGCCATCCGTCAACCCAATCAATGAAGTTCCATCCCTCAACCGTAACCAGTCCGTGTTCATCCTGTCGTTGGCAAAAGTGGGTGATGATGTTTTGTGCTACCGGTAACAATTCACGCATGAATTCCGCATCGTCATTCCACTGCCAGTAGTCATGCAGTGTCAGCACATAGATCAGCGCGAATGAGCAGATTGTCTGGTCCTGCTTTGATGGCCAGCGCGATGAGATCATCCCGTCCTCACGTTGTGAACGTGCCATCATCCGCAATGCTTTGCGAGCAAGACGACGTTCGTCCGTCAGCGTATACGCACATAAAATCTGGATGCGGGTATCGCCCACATACATCATCTGCTCGTAATACGGGCAATCCATATGCGTCTCATGCGAACATGCCTGCAATGTCCGGAGTGACATGTCAAGAAGGTGCTGTTCTTTCGGATCATCCGACTGTGGCGGCCTGTCAATCCGGTACGGATATCCTGTCCGGTAAAAATTCATCTCTTCCAAAGCGGCATCGCCATCGAGGGTAATTTCAAGAAACATCCCTGCCTTCCACCATGAATCTACCCACCTGCACTGTCGCCCGCCCGGAAGCTGCAGCAAGCTGCCTTCAGATCTCATAACCTTGCCGTCACGCTCCCGTCGATTGCCTTTTCGATACGGATCGGCATCATTGTCCTCATATAGTGTTTCTGCCCACCTGAGCCGGACATGTCCTTTGCCTGAAAACACAAATTCAGACCAGACGCAAACGTACTCATCAAACACAACCAGCATCTTTCCGTCTTTTTTTTGTACGCGATAACCGTGTTCTGGTTCATAGAGCATCGGCGGCAGCTCAGGTGCATGCAGTTCTCTCATGTCTTGTAACGGCTCAACATCTTTCCACATGCCGCCGTCGCCATTTAAGCCATTCCAGTTATATGATAGATCTGTTTCATGGCGAGGGTATGCGCCCCAATCCGGCTTCGGTTGCAGATACGAGCAACCTTCAACTTTTTGCCACTGCCAATTATTTTTTAGCTGCGCACTCTCTGCCGCAAAACCGTGCGCGATTGATTGCTGCCCGTGTGCTGTAATCTTCTTGCCGAAACAGACGACTCTGCTGACAACCGTATGGCGCCCCGGTTGCGAGGTTATGGATATTTCACGATAGTGCCAATGATGGATATCGCCGCGTTCCGGGCCATCGGCTACGCGCTGGCCGTCGATAAAGATCTGGCAGCGCTCGTCGGCACTGAAGCGCATCTGAAAACTCTCGCCGTTCTCAAGAACAAACTCGTTTCGATATAAAACGATATACGGGCATCCGATCTTCTCGTTTGGCTTCATCCACTTCATTTTCACGTTTATGTCTCCCACTTTCAGCAGTCTTTATCCGCCGCCATTCCTTCTGAATCCATTTTGATCCGGCATATGTCATTCGAAATATTTCAACATCCCATACAGAAAAGCATATCCAATTCGGAAGTCTTTGTCCTTGCATCCCGTGCCAAATAATAGTACGATCGTGCCAATAAGTTCATCACGGATGAAATGGACTCGATGGGGAAAACCTATGAGCTTGGCATATTCGGCGACAATCGACCGTTACGTCAAAGAGAATCATCTCCCGGTCTGGGTCGAATATATCGCCGCCGGCACGCACGGTTGCCGCGTATTTCATGACCACCAATTTTCGGAAATCGCGATTGTCTTGCAGGGAGAGGCGTTGCATCTGGGGCTGGATCAATCAGAAAAAATCCGCGCGGGCGACGTGCTTGTCATCCACACTGATACGATTCATGCGTATGATCAGACGGGAAACTTTGAACTGCTGAATATTGTTTATGATAACAATCGGCTGCCGCTACCGTTTATGGATGAGAAAGAGTTGCCGCTGCTGCGCACATTTTTGCCGAAACAGTCGGAGCAAAAAAAGAAAAACAGAAAAGAAGAACCGGTTCTGCGATTCGATTCTTTGAAGCCGGTTTTATCACTAAAGCACGCCGTGCTGGAAGAAATCCGAAACCTCTCATTCCGATTGAATGAGGAGATCCAAAGCCAGCGGCCGGGGGTTGCACTTCTCAGTCTGTCACTCTTCATGCAGATCATCGCCCTGCTCGCACGGCAGGACAATAACCTTCCGCAGGAAGCACGGTCATCATTTCTGATCAGCGATGCAATTGATTTCCTGAACCGGAACTATCACCATGTCATCAACGTCGACGACCTCGCGGCGATAGTTCACATGTCCAGACGAAGCTTTTTCCGGCATTTTCGCAAGGCAACGTCTTACTGTCCCTTAGCCTACTTGCGCAATATCCGTATCCGGCAAGCAACGGAACTTCTTATCAAAACAGAACTCACGCTTGAGCAGATCGCTTCCGACTGCGGATTGCATAACAGCAACTACCTCTGCCGAGTCTTTCGCAAGGAAACCGGTAAAAGCCCGATGCAATTCCGTAAACAGCGTTAATGATTTTCCATCGTACAGACTACTATTCCCAGTTGTAACGCACTTTGAAATTTTTCCCTAACTCTGAAAATGTCTTCCTGCCCTCGCACATATCTTCCACAAGACATAACTGTCCGCGCCCGCAAACAGGTGATCGCGTACCGTCACGCTTGGGATCGACATATTTCAGAAACCACGAATGCAATTGTCCGCGTAGAGCCTCCAACTTTTCTTGTGCCTCAGTCGTCAACTCGCCCAGCAATAAGTCATGGTCTTCATTCGGATCGTTTTTCAGATCATACAGATGATGCGGCCCATGCGGAAAACAGTGAACATATTTCCAGTCATGCTCACGGATCATCCGGACAGGGCCGTACTCATCAAACACGACAACCGCACCCGACTTGTCATCCGCCGGTTTTTTCCCACGAAGAATATCCGCAAAACTGCTTCCTGGCATCGTCACGTCTTCCGGTTGATTTACACCTGCCATCTCAAGCAGTGTCGGAAAGAGATCATACTGGCTGAACAGTCCGGTCGAGACTACGCCTTCGGGCACAACCGACGGCATCGACACAATCATCGGAATTTTGACCGAAGTGTCATACATATTCATCGGAAACGTCCCGTTTCCCTTGCCCCATATGCCGTGGTGCCCCATGTTCATTCCATTGTCGCTTGAAAATATGAACAACGTATTTTCATAGACACCCATCTCTTCCAGTTTTGCAATGATTTGCCCAACGCCCCGGTCAAGCGCTGTGATCGAAGCATAATAACCGGTCAGGTTTTCCCGACGTTTTTCCGGTTCACTTCCAAGTGGCGCCGTCGCAATCTGATCGGGATGCAGCGGCAGATCCGGAGTCGACTGAAACGGGCAGTCATCGTACAGCTTCCAGTCCTCTTCCAGATGATTCTCTTTTGTCCATGGGCTGTGAGGAGCGGTATAATGTACATCCAGATAAAACGGATTCTCACTTTCCTTTTGTGAGTCAAGAAACCGTAGCGCCCCTTTTGTGATCTCATCAGTTACATAATTTTCTTTGTCCACCATCTGTCCGTCTTCAAACATCGGATATTTGAAGTAATGGCCACCGCCGAATGCGTGGGCATACCATGAGGAAAACCCTTTCTGTGGCATGTGGCTTGCTCCCAGATGCCACTTCCCGCTCAGCCCGCAGATGTATCCCTCTTCAGCTAAAAAATCGGTGTATCCGTACATCCCCTTCAGATATTCAATTGGCCTGTCCTTGCCCTGATACCGGTCGGTATCTTCGTGGATATTGCCTTTATAGATCCAGTCCTGCACGCCGTGTTGCGACGGAATCCGTCCGGTCAGAATCGATGCGCGCGCAGGTGAGCACACTGGAGACGTGCAGAAAAAGTTCTGAAACATCATGCCGGACGCCGCCAGAGAATCCAGATTCGGCGTGATGATTTCACTGTTTCCGGCACAGCCCATCGCCCATGCCCCCTGATCGTCTGTCAATACAAACACAATATTCGGCCGCAACATGCTCTATCTCCTGAACTACGCATAAACATAGTTAACTACATAAATAAATAATACCTGACCAGCGTACCAAGTCAAGTAGATGCCGTGATTTCACTGCAAATTTATTCTTCCGTTGAAAAGACTGGATAAAATGAGGGGATGGACTTCCATCTGCGGCTAAAACTCGCGCGGACAAAAAAACTGGTTTTCATGCGTCGGAAAAGATGAGTTAAGAAAAGTTCAAATGTGCAGATGAGCAAGAAATTGAGATCAGGCAAGCGCTGTCTGTATGGTTTGCGCAGACCGGAATAATTCGTTCCGACAGATAGAGAGAAATGTTTTATCCTCAAACCGCACCGGCATGGCACCGATTCCGAGGATGTATTTCACCTGCCCGCCAATAGAAACCGGAACCGACAGCCTGCGCGACCCCGGATAATACAGCGCTTGATCATCTTCGATCCCATTTTGAATCGACTGTTTCATAACCTTGCGGATTTTGTCAGCAGTAACTGCATAATCATGGATGCGCGCATATTTTTCTACAGCCTTGTCGTGTTTGTTAAGCTCTGCCTTGCTCATGAAAAATACCGCGCCGATCACGGTTGGATGGATTTCTGTATGGTTACCGACACTCATCAAGGCCGGAGACGCCTCATCGACAAAACCGTCAGTGCAGTAGATCTGATCACCGACGCGAACAAACACCTTTGCCGTCACCTGAAGCTGTGTGTGCAGTCGATGCAACTCCCGTTTGATCAGCGCTGGCTCATCGACAGAAGATGCCGCGACTGCCGACCAGACCTGCACCTTGGCAGCAAGACCATATGCGCCATCGTCCAATCGCTGAACAACGTTTTCCGCCAAAAGTTCTTTCAGGATTTTATTGACCGTTGCAGGGCTGGGGCTTCCAAGCACCTCAGCAATCTGGCTAAACCGCAGGCCTGTTTCAGCACGGCTGATCGCATCAATGACCCGTAATCCTCGCGTAAGCAATGACTTCTCATTGATCACCGGTTTCTGATTTTTTGCCATAAACCACTCACCCCGCCTGGGTTGTTTTCAAATATCAAATTAGTATAGTTGAATATGCGTATTCTGCCAAGTACCAGCATTTACTGACATTTCTGTGATGCATTCGATACCCGCATGCCTGAGCTAATTTTCTTTATGCAAATAGATCCGCGATTTCTGGAAACTCATCCAGAGCGCACAGCCAATCTGATTCCGGAATTTCATTTCTCGCCTGTTGTGGGCTTTTCTGTCCGATTAAAACAGAAAGCGCCGATGAACATACCTGCAGGCAGGGATCATCCTGTCGGCGGTCATCCGGCAACCGGCTGGCAAGATTCTGCCATCTCTCCAGCATCGACTTCAGAAATGTCGCATCATTCATCGCAATCGCAACCCGCGCACCAAAGCGTGGATAATCGACATACTGTGGATCCAACCGGCACGCTTCCTCAATCGCATTTTTGGCTCCACCAAAGTCGCCCAAAAGCAGACAGTCTTCAGCGAGCTCCTGCCAACCGGCATCGTCGTTCGGTTTTTTCTGCAAGTAAAGGGCAAGGTCTTCGCGCGCGCCTTGCCGGTTCGCATCAAGCCGCCGGATATTGGCGCGATTCATCAAGATCGCTGCTGGACACCGTCCGGGATTGTCACCAAAGCGCTCAACTTTTCGATCCAGTTTTTCAAGTTGCTCGCGACGATAGTCGGCGTCTTCAGCAAGCCGCTGCCAATGCAGGAATCCCGAGTCCACAAGACGGCGCATTGTCCGCAGCCCCAGAATCAACGCCGCCGCACCTGCTAATCCAAGACCGCCTGCAACCCAATAATTCATTCTCTCCCCTTGATGATTCACACCGCATTCCGCCGGCTCAACTAACAGTCACAGCACAATCTGAAGTAGCATCAACCTTGTCTGTGTTGCACATGCAGTCGGCGATATGCGCTTGGCGACATCCCTATTACCGAATGAAATGCGCGGCTGAATGCAAAAAGAGAATCATACCCGCACATCCCTGCGATGTCAGTCAAATTCCGTTCCGGATAGCTCATCAATGTTATCGACCGGTGCATTCTGCTTCTACGCAAAAATACGCCTAATGATACGCCGGTCTGTGCGCGAAATACATTGCGCAGATGGCTTGGCGAGATCGTCATCCTCCGAGCGATTTCATTTAGTGACAGCGGTTCATCCAGATGTTTCTGCACAAGCCGGTTTGCCTCTTCGACAATCGACTGTTCGCGCGTCAGTACCGTTTGCCGCTTCGGCGCATGAGCGTTTGCCAGTAGCTGCTGCAGGATCAGGCCAACCCGAAAGCACGCTTCATCGGTGGTAGTCGTTTCATCGTTATACCACTTTATATACAGTGACGACAGTTGTTTGGCATGGAGAAATATCTCCGGCGTCATTTTCACCGTCCGAAACCGCAGCGGCTGTAACGATTCAGACTCTTCCTGCTCAAAGGTAATAAACAACCACCGCAATTCATCACCCCGGATATTTGCATATCCGTGAAACTGGTACGGGAAAATCAGGATCGCTTCACCCTCGCGTATCGTGACTAGCCGCCGGTCAATCAGGACGTCGCCCTGCGTCATCAGATTCATCGCCAGTACAAACCGGTGGTGGGAAGCAAGACTTCCGCCGCTGCCTTGCAGCTGTAATGTTCTTGATAAGAAGACCAGAACGTTTTCAGGCGTTGAAGGTGCAGCCGCTGACATGGCGTGATAATAGTTCCGCGGGCGCGGAAGTTTCTCCATAGCTGATGCCAGCTCATTTTTCAGCAAATTGCAATCAGCAGAATTGTTAAAAGATTCGTCAGCCATGCCATTCCCTTTTTGCTCCTGATCGTATAAAGTTATACAAAGAAATACAACATGGTTTTCTTTCTAATTGGCGTAATTTATTGGAAATTGATCGCAGGTATTAATAAATAAGGACGTAATATCATGAAAAAAATAAGGATTGGTGCAATCGGAATGGGTGGACGTCTTCACTCTGTCTATCAGTGTCTGAAAAACGCTACCGATCAGGTCGAACTTGTCGCTATCTGCGACCCGTGCGAAAAATCCGTCCAGAAAGCAAAAGATTCATTTAACCAGAATGCCGTTATCTATTCCGATTACAAAGAGCTCCTCAAAAATCCGGACATCGACTGGATCATGATAGGCAGCTGGAACTGCTTCCATAAAGAACAGACAATCGCCGCCTTCGCAGCAGGCAAAAACGTCTTCTGCGAAAAGCCGCTGGCGACAAATCTTGAGGACTGCACGCAAATGCTCAAGGCATGGAAGCAGAGCGGCAAGTCGTTTGTCATTGGCTTTACCCTCCGCTACAGTCCCCACTACCGTAAAATTAAAGAGATTGTCGATTCCGGCGTTTTAGGCCAGATCATCAGCATGGAGTTCAACGAAACGCTGCACTTCGACCACGGCGGCTATATCCACGGCGACTGGCGCCGCAAGACCGAGTACGCCGGTACCCATCTGCTTGAAAAGTGCTGCCACGATATCGACCTCGTCAACTGGATCATCGGATCGCGTGCCAAGCGCGTCGCCTCCTTCGGCGGATGCAACTTCTTCACGCCGCAAAACGTGGGCGAAATTGAACGCATCGGCAAAAACAAAGACGGCAAAGATGCCTTCCGTACCTGGCCGGGACTGGTCTCTGAAAACCCGTTTACCGCAGACAAAGATATTGTTGATAATCAGGTCGCGATTATTGAATATGAAAATGGCGTCCGCTCAACATTCCATACCAACTGCAGCACCGTCATCCACGAACGCCGTATGTATCTCTGCGGATCGCATGGCACGCTCCGCGCGGATCTGTCCAAAGGCACGATTGAGTATCAGGAATTAGGCTACGACACTAAATTGGTTGACGCGAAGACTTCGGCAAAAGGCGGCCATGGCGGCGGCGACGAAATCCTCGGCAAATCTCTGGCGGCAAATATGCTCGACGGCACACCACCGGTTTCAACACTCGAAGATGGCGTCGCATCCGCAGTCACAGCCTTCGGCATTGACGATGCAATGGCTTCCGGCCAAGTCATTGACATGGCCCCGTACTGGAGCCGAATCGAACAGGCCGCAAGCATCCAGCCCGCCTGCTCATGCTGAAAAACGGGATATACGATTCGCGTAGGGATATGCAGAATTCCTGAATGTATAAATATGAATTTCAATGTTATGAGGTACTGCGATTCTTTTTGCAGTACCATTTTTCATATAAATCCTTGAAAAACAACTTGTTATTTATATTCCTAAAAGAATCTATAGTCTCCATGTTACATTTAGCGAAATTTCTTATTGACTATCGTAATCTTTGTGGCATATAAAATACATAACCAAGT
>QKHZ01000245.1 GCA_003249795.1 bacterium
GCGCATGCTGTCGTCTCCAGGCTTGGATCGCGTCCGATCCTATTACGGCACCCCAAAGACGGTGGGGCAATATGTCGCGCATATTAAATCGCTGAACTATGATACCGTTCGAGACAACCCATTCAGAAAAAGCTCGCAAGTGGGGCGAACCGAATTCCTGAATGAGTCAGATCGTCAGGGGCTCTATAATTTGTTTCCGATGCCACCCTATGAGGACGAGGAACTCGAACAATATTCAAAAGATGTCCTTCGTTTTCTGGAGCACTACGGCAATCATCCGTCCATCCTGATGTGGTACACCGATTTCAATACCTGCGGAAGCTGGACACAGGATCCAGCAATGCTCAACAACACCGACTATTATCCTGAAGCCAAACGTCATCCGCGGCAGCGTGCGCAAACAGCCGAGACTGTAATGCGTGCGATTGACCCAAGCAGGGAACTGTTTCAGCATGCGGGAGGAAATTCCGGAAAGATTTTCGGATCGATGAATTATCAGTCATTCGGCGTTCCACTTCAAGAGCAGGAAGACTGGCCGAAACAGTGGTCGGAAAAGCATACGCAGCCGTTAATGTCGGTAGAATCATCCTTTCCATATAAGATGCAGTATGTCTATTTTGATGACTTCAAACAAGGATCTTTGGTCGCAGAACATGCTGCCCGCTACTTTGGCGATTCCGTATTCTCAAACGAAAAAACGCCAATTCCCAATTTTGATTTCTGGTATCAATCTCCATACAAAATTTATCCAGAGAATATGTTGGATCTTTCCACTATGCTTTATCGGCATGTGGTGAAATCCTGGCGTGCCTATGACATGTCAGCTCTGGGAGATTTCCCCGGCACGCGTGATCTGAGCGATACCGCCATCCACTACAATCACCACAATGTCGTGTATGAAGTAAATGATGATGTTAAAACGGCCGGACTGAAACCAGACAATCCGGTAGGGACAAGTGAAACGCAACGCCATCTACTCACGGACTACTCAAAACCAACGGCCCTGCATGAGATTGTACGCGAATCATTCGACCCATTGTTGATCTTCCTTGGAGGAATGCCGAAAGACTTTACAAATAAAGATCACGCGTTCTTTGCTGGCGAAACGTTCCAGAAGAGTATTGTTGTTGTCAACGATCATAGCACCCCTCAGAAAATAGGCTTCAAGTGGGAACTTACGCTTAATGAAAAGCAGATCACCGCTGCACACGGCGAACTATCGGTAACCGTTGCGCCTAGCGGTATTGAGAAGTTACCGATCAATCTTGTTGCCCCAAACATCTATAAGCGAACAGAGGCGACATTGCATCTCATGGCGCTAAAGAATGATGTCCTGATCAAGGAAGATTCTCTCAACCTTGAATTCTTCCCGAAGCGAACAGCAGTTGACTTCGGGAATGTGAATGCCGGACTTTACGATCCGGAAGGAAAAACAGGAGCACTTCTCAAAAAAGCAGGTTTTCCGTTCTGCATAGTTTCAACACTTGATCAGGTTAAGAAATGCAGCCTGCTAATCATCGGTCAAAATGCCCTTGGTGACGCCAATCCAGAATTACTCAGGCAGGTGGAACAAGAGAACCTTATTGAGAAGGGATTAAAGATCTTGATCTTCGAGCAGAAGTCATGCAACCTGTGCAATTTCGTATTTGAGTCACCGAGCGCAAGAAATGCATTTATCCGTCGACCGAACAGCCGGTATCTGACTGGTTTGGAAAGCGAGGATTTCAGCAACTGGCGTGGTTCATCTGATACAGTTCCCGCTTATGTTCTCTCGGATGAGCATTCACGTCATTATCCACATTCAAAATGGAAATGCGGGAATGGCGGCATAGTCAGCGGCAACGTGATCCGCAAACCGAGTTACGGCAACTTTACCACGATTGTAGATTGCGGATTCAACCTGATGTTTGCATCCCTGCTAGAGCTTCGCAAAGGACACGGCTTGGTGCTGTTCTGTCAGCTTGATGTCACATCGCGCTATTTTTCAGATCCTGTCGCGACAAAATTGACCGACAAGATTCTTACAGAGATGAGTACCCCATTTGTCCCCGTCGGAAGCCAGCGAGTCGCGTATATTGGCAATACAGAAGGCGAAAAGATTTTACAGAGAATGGGGGTGGAGTATGCCAGAATATCACTATTCGATATCTGGAAAATATCATCTTGTCAGGTGCTGATTCTTGGACAGGACGCGGTCCCTGAAAAAGATCACGAAAAATTCAGAAAGTTTGTCGCCAATGAAAAAAGAAGCACTGCAATTGTTGCGATGCCCGGAGCGCAGTTGGACCTTTTGCCAGGGAATCTGAAAACAGAAAAGATGAAAATATATAAAGTCTCCGCACCAAAAGATGATCCGATATTCTCCGGTATTCCAAATGCGGATCTCTATTTCAGAAGGGAGCACGAGGTACCAATTCTCACTTCCGCACCAAACTGGATTGTGGCAACAAAACCCGCACTCTTTGCCAAACTTGACCTTGTCACAGGAGCCGTAGTTGTCCTGAATATCAGTCCGGATGATATCGATGGCTTATGGAATTCGGAAAAAGTCAGCCGTGTTTGGTCCACCATTTTCAGCAACATGAACATTGGACTGGGCAAAGACTTGAAGTTGTTTACCTGTGCAAAGTCCCGTCACAATACGGTTCGTTATTGTTTCGGAAGAGCGATTCCAGAAAATTGCGGCATTAAATTTGATCCGCATAATAATGGCACGGTTGAGGATGATAAAGATTTCGTTCCGGTCAAGCTTGGCGCATCTTGGGAAAGCCAGGGATTTCAACAGGAGAATCCCGTATACAAATATCCGGACAATGCTCCCGCAAAACTGAAGCAACCGTATGAAGGTTACGCATGGGTCCGCTGTAAGGTCAATATCCCTGAATCATGGAAAGGGCATTGCATCCGTCTCGTCGGAGGACCAGTTGACGACTGTGACTGGACCTACTTCAATGGCCAAAAAATTGGAGAGACCACATTCGAGACAAATCCTGAACCTTATTACACAAAACGAAATTACCTAATTCCTCCGCATTTGGTAAATTTCGGTGCAGAGAACACATTGGTCATCCATATTTTCGATCGGTGGGGTAGCGGCGGTGTAACCGGAAAGCTGGAAGTAATCGCCGAGGATTCCGAAGCAAAAGACGCGTGGTCTCCTTATATTGACGACCTCAATTTTTATGACGTCGATGCATTTCACAATTGGTAATCCAAAACGGTGCTACCGCACTCACAACAGCAAGTGATGGTTGTCGCAGTGGCTGGTCAAGCAATACAATGATAAAATCATAGTGAAACAAACTCAGAAAGAATCAAAAAGTTTACCACCGCGCTGCGGTACGCAAAACAAGGAGAGAATATGCTTGGTATTTTTTCAATGGCTGAACCGGTGACCTTCCCCAAAGGTTTTCTCTGGGGATCATCGACTGCCGGCCATCAGATCGAAGGCGATAACGTTCACAGTCAAAATTATGCGCGCGAATTAGAAGAGAAGTTTGCAGAACCCTCAGGTAAGGCATGTGATTTCTGGAACCGTTGGCCAGAGGATTTCAAACTGCTCAGTGAGTTGGGGCATCAGGCTTTCCGGATGTCGGTCGAGTGGTCGCGGATCGAACCGGAAGAGGGGCATCATGACGAAGAGGCATTGCAGCACTATATCGAAATGTTCGAGGAATTGAAGAAGCGAGGAATTAAAGTTTTTCTAACCCTTCATCATTTTACACATCCACAATGGTTCGAGCTGAAGGGCGGCTTTGAACGGCGTAAAAATGTGGATCTCTTTGTCCGCCACCTTGAATATCTGGTTCCAAAGATTAGCGCATACGTTGACTTCTGGAATGTCATCAACGAGTTCAACAACGGCGACACCTTGAAAGGATACGAAAAGAAAGCAAACTTTCTAGTCGCCCACGCCAGGGGCACAGCGGTAATCCGTGCGTATTCCAGTGCGCCAGTCAGCACGGCACACGCCTTAGTTGAATGGCAACCAGAAAACCCGAGAGACGAGTTCGACATCACGCGAACCCGCATCCGTGACTGGATCGGGAACGAATTTTTCTTTCATGCTATTAGAACCGGTGAAATCCTTTTTCCATACCGTGACGCTGAAATTATCCCTGAATTAAAAGGCTCGTGCGATTTCTGGTCGCTCAATTATTATACCCGTCACTTCGTCACCGCCCGTAAGGAGAGTGGCACCGGAAAACGGCATGACTGCAATCGTCTGCGCCCGATTGATCGAGATTTTTATCTGGAAGAGTTTTATCCGGAAGGTCTGATTGACCGGTTAGGCGGTCTGCAGGATCTTCCGGTGCATATCACAGAAAACGGATTCTGCTGTGATGACGACCGTTTGCGGATCCTATATCTTGCCCGTCATCTTCAGGCTCTTGCTGAAGCGATCCGCAGAGGCAGCCGAATTGACGGATATCTGTACTGGTCATTTCTAGATAATTATGAATGGGCATCATTTGTTCCTCGGTTTGGCATGGTGAGTGTTGACTTCAATACCTTTGCACGCACACCCAAGCCCACAGCGCAATTCTTCCGCGAAGTTATCCGCAACAATGGATTTGACCGCGACCTTGTATTAAAATACCTGCCGGAATTCAAGGACTGGACGATCTATCAGGCATGATCAGGAGCGCATAATCATGAATGCATTTGAGGCATTGGATCACGTGGAATACCATAATGCCGCATCTATCGAAAACTCGATTGGAATCTCCGGAAAACAACTCTCACGCCTGCCGAGAGGAGTCCGCACGACGCTGCATGGCTGTGCACGCCTTGGAGGAGGAACGTCACTTTCGGAAGTCCGATTTGTAACCGATTCGACTCTCGTGGAAGTCAATCTTTTCTGCAATAGAACTGCTGTGAATTGTCGTGTATTTTCGGGAAATTTTGAATACCAGAACATAACGCTTGAAGCAGGGAAAATCAACTCAATATTACTTACCCCCATTGAGAAGTTGAACCAGATCAAACCGGAATGGCAGCATAGCAAAGGCTTTGCTCCACAGGTCTGGCGCATCGTTTTCTGCGGTGGTCCGATTGCCGTTTGTGGGATTGAGCTCCATGGCGGTTCGCTTCGCCCGCCAACAAAAGAAGAGAAACCTGCACAGACACTACTTGCATATGGCTCTTCCATCACTCAGTCTGACCTTGATGGATACACTTCTGTCGCGGCAAGACGTCTGGGAATGGATCTGATTAATCTCGGTTTCGGCGGCGCATGCCGGGTTGAGGCAGAGATGGTCGACTTTATATGCAACTGCCTGGATTGGGATATTGCCTATATTGAAACAGGTATCAATATGCTAAATACTTTTTCTCCGCAAGAATATAAAAAACGTGTACGCTATCTTTTTTCGAGCCTAATCAAAAATCATCCGAATAAGCTTCTGGTCGCAACAACCATTTACCCATTCAACGAACGCGAAGGAATTGTTATCCCTGAAAAAGCGGAAGGCTCCTGGAGCAAAGATGATATCGCTTATACACAGGTTCTTCTCGAGCTACACAGAGAGATGAATCATCCGAATTTTCATCTTCTGAATGGGGAGGAAATCATGGACGAGCTCACCTGTCTCAGCCACGACATCATTCATCCCTGTACTTACGGGAATGCAGTCATGGGATTGAATCTGGCAAATAAATTACAGAATATTATTTCTGCGCCCTAAGAGGCATTCCCGTAAACTCGTTAAAGCAACAGCGATTATTTTGAATCCGCATTCGAATTTAGAATCGCATCAATAATCAAATCCTTTTGGGGAGACTGGATCAATGGCTTATCTGTGGATCGAAGCAGAATCTTTTGACAATCTTGGCGGATGGATCGTTGATTCCCAATCCATGTTTCAAATGGGATCTGCCTATGTTATGGCGCATGGCATGGGCATACCAGTCGAAGACGCCTGCACAAACATCCTGATTGCTGAGGATGGGATCTACACCGCGTGGGTCAGAACGCGCGATTGGACTGCCGTCTGGAAACGGGGAACACCTGCGGGGCGTTTCCAGGTGGGGATTGACGAAACGCTATTTCCAACAGAGTTAGGGACGAATGGAGAGAATTGGGCTTGGCAAAAAGCGGGACAGCTCAATCTTACGATGGGCAAACACCGTCTGGCATTGCACGACCTTACGGGTTTCAACGGTAGATGCGATGCAATTTATCTAACGACAGATCTTGATGAAGTGCCTCCCCATGAAGACGCCCCGCTTGCTGCAATGCGAAAAAAATGTTCGGGAAATATCTGTAAAGAAATTGAAGACGAATTTGATCTGGTTGTTTGCGGTGGTGGAATCGCTGGCATTTCCGCTGCCGTTGCCGCTTTACGATCAGGGCTCAGAGTTGCACTGCTGCAGGACCGTCCTGTTCTCGGCGGATGCAACAGTTCTGAGATTCGGGTGATTATGGGCGGCTTTGCCCACGTACCGCCGTATCCGAATTTGGGAAATGTTGTTTCTGAAATCGGACCGATATCGGGTGACTTTATCGGATCGGGCGAATTGTATGAGGATTACAGAAAGGAAAGCATTTTCAAACTGTTTCCAAAAGAACAGATTGCGCTTTGTCTGAATGAACGGGTGGTCGCAGTTGATCGCTGTTCTGAGGATACCAACCGGATTAGATCTGTGATCACCCGCCATACCCGTAACGGAGAAGAAAAACGGTTTTTAGGAAAATACTTTGTCGACAGTACAGGTGATGCCGTTCTGGCCAGAATGATGGGGACAGCCACGATGTATGGCCGGGAAGGCAAAGCTGATTTCAGTGAGTCTTTGGCGGCAAAATCCTCCGATCATCAGGTGATGGGAATGTCGGTACAATGGTATTCTGCACTGCAGGATTGCATATCACCCTTTCCGGATATTGACTGGGGAATTGAATTTACTGACGATAATGCCTGTTTTATCAAACGGGGAGATTGGGCGTGGGAAACAGGCCAATACCGCAATCAGGCAGATGAAGCCGAGTACATCCGCGATTATGCGTTAATGGTCACCTATGCAAATTGGTCATTCTTGAAAAACAGATCCCAACGGAGAAGTGAATGGGAATGCGAAAAACTAGGGTGGGTTTCGCCGATCGGTGGAAAACGGGAAAGTTATCGCGTTGTAGGAGACTATGTTCTGACACAGAATGATATTGACAATCATATTATTCATGAGGACGCAACCGGATCAATGAGCTGGGATATCGACCTTCATTTTCCGGAACCACAGAATGAAGAGCGTTTTGACGAGCCATTTCGTTCCTGCGCCTACCACCATGGGATAAAAGAACCCTATCCTGTCCCGTACCGCTGCCTTTATGCAAAAGAGGTGAACAATCTGTTCTTGGCAGGTCGTCATATCAGTATGTCACATGTTGCATTTTCATGCGTAAGAGTGATGAGAACACTTGGGCTACTTGGAGAGGTTGTTGGAATGGCGGCGGCAGTTTGTACAGAACACAACTGCGATCCGAGAGATGTGTATCGTGCGCATTTTAACGAGCTAAAAAAGATGATGACCCAAGGAGTCTTACCGTCCTCATATCATGCGTACAAGTGCAGTGATGTATGCAAATACCATTTCAAAGATGAGGGTTTCTTTGAAGTGTACCCGAATACTTCAACTCCGATCCCGACACATATCAAAACTGAAATCGCTAAAATTAACCGTTGATTATCTGGATAACCAAAATCTTCGTCCGGTGTTTTCTTATAACATCCTCGCCATCCAAGAAAGTGGGCGCGTTGTGAGATCAATGGCGAAAGTCAAGATGCAAGCGCAGAGTAAATCAACTTGGCTCTCTATACGACAACGGTTGCGCCAACAGTGACAGACATGTGCGACAACATACTGGTCAAAAGCTTGGGACAATCTGATCGCGCCAAACAGACTCGATATCAAGTAACGCGTCTAGATCACCTCCAACAGATACTGTGAATTGTCCCGGCTCAACAACAAATTCATTTTTCTGGTTATAAAGACCGAGTTCTTCTTTGTCAAGATTGAACGGAACAACCTGTTCTTCTTCAGGCTTAAGATGAATCCGCTTAAAGCCGCGGAGCTCCAAATAGGGACGACCAATTGATGCGATTTCATCCGAAAGATAGAGCTGAACGACCTCATTACCCGCTATTTTTCTAGTACTGTTCACTTTAGCAGAAACAACCTGCTCTTCATCTGATTTCATCTCTTCTTTGGATAACGTCAGTTTTGAATACGCAAATGATGTATAACTGAGGCCGTAGCCGAAGGAATTACTGGGCGTGCTTTCCATATTAATATAGTTACCACGCGGCATGTAGGTATTGTAATATACCGGCAATTGAGCTTCATCGAGCGGAAGCGATATCGGTAGCCGCCCGCCTGGATTGTATTCGCGAAACACGGCTTTGGCAATTGCATGGCCACCCATCATTCTCGGATACCACGCCAGCATTACCGCAGCCGAATGCTCTACAACCTCATCGACGATTAGTAGCCTGCCCATGATCAATACGGTGACTATCGGTTTCGGGAAGCAGCGGCTTCACGCCCCACGCTTTTCGGATCAGCTCATCATTCCAGGTCTCCCCCATGCCAAAACCTGCAGGAAAATTTGCATAATTGGCCGATTTTCTCGTCAGCGTTCATGCGCGTTAATAAATCGCGGATACGTTCGTCAGTTGAAAGAGACTTATCCGGATAAGGAAACATGGGAATAACCCTTTATTTAGATGAAACTCCTAACACAATTCCAGACACAGTTTCGCAGGTAACAAGTTCGGGGGCAAGAACAACTTCAACATTGATATGTTGCAGCTGTTTTTTGGTTCTCCTGACAATATCCAGAACACAATCCATCTTCCAGATTTCTTTTGAAATAGCCATATACCCATTTTTCAATATTCCATTCTCAATTATGAAAACAACTATATTTCAATTTACTATCCAGATCCGTGAAGTGCAATACACGTACTTCTCAATGTCATACACAACTTGATCATCATGGAGTGGACATGGCGCTGGAATATTTCTCAGATTTTGACATTGTAATGGCAGGTTCGGTTAAAAGCCATTGCAGGCGTATTTCCCTAAAAACATTTGTTATGGAGTACAGTATAACCATTCCGGAAGGCTTCAGCTTAGGCCGGAAACATTTGTACAATTGTCCGCTCTTGCGTCGATGACGATGACCGAACCATCGACAATGTTCGTGAATTTTCCAGAGCCTTTCGGAGTGTTATGGATGAATACCCCTCCTTTTTTCTGCGGAGAAGCATCCCATACGCAAGTATAAGCATACGTCGTGTTGAAGTAATCGACTTCCGTTACGGGAACAAACCCCGGGCAGAGAAATAACCCGGATATGTTTTTGCGCCATTCATTGGGAATTGCATTATAATGATACGTATTATACAGCGCATTAGGGCCGTCGTTTGCGAGAGCCCTGTGACGATAATATTGTCCATATTGATTGGCTGTTCTGTCGACAGTATTCATTTCGTCAACTTGTATTTGCATAACCAAAAACAGACTGTAGAATAAGTGAATTGTGAAACAGTGTATTTTCTGCTTATATGAAAGTGCTTATTATGGAAACCAGTGAACTTTCGGGCTATTGGATCAAGGGCGACAATAATAAGGCGCCTTATTTGAGAAAAACGTTTGAGCTTACATCAGTCCCTAAAAAGGCAATTGTAAATTTATGCGGGCTGGGCTGGCATGAGCTTTATATTAATGGAAAGAAAGCCGACGACAGAGTGCTCGCACCGGTAGTCACACAATTTGATAAACATGTCTGTTACATTGAATATGACGTTGCAGATCTTTTGCAGGCTGGAAAGAATGCGATTACCGTTCTTCTGGGCAACGGTTGGTACAACTGCCAGACGGAGGAAGTGTGGAATTTCGTAAAAGCACCGTGGCGTGATCATCCGAAAATGCTGTGTGAATTAATCTGTGACGAAAAGAAGATATTGCACAGCGATGAATCCTGGAAAACCCACCCCAGCCCAATAGCGTTCAATGCTCTGCGTAATGGCGAAACCTATGATGCCCGCGAAGAGGTTTCTGGAATTCTGGAAGTAGATGTTAACGATTCCGACTGGGAAAATGTCACACAAACCTGCCCCCCTGGAGGCTTGGTCATCAAAGAACAGCTTGAGCCGTGCAAGGTAATGAAAAAATTTGACGCCATAAGTGAAACTTGGGTATCAGGCAATGCCGTCATCTATGACTTCGGCGCCAACATGACCGGATGGTGCGAGGTCGAACTTGAAGGGGAAGCCGGTGCCCACATTAAAATCCAATATAGCGAAATGGTTCGCGATAATATGGATATTGACCGTGCTTATATCGACAGGTTTGTGAAGTCTGACGAATTTCAAACCGACTGTTATTATCTGAAAGGCGATGGGACTGAAATATGGCAACCCCGTTTCACATACCACGGTTTTCGCTATGCCAAAGTTCTGATCTGCTGCGGTAATGTGAAAATCAAAAAAATCAGAGCCTGCTTCGTGCACAACAGTTTCCCGCAGGCCGGAACATTTGAATGCGCAAATGAAACGATCAATCAGCTGCAAGAAATAACCTGCCAAAGCTATTTATCTAATTTTACCGGTATCCCGACAGATTGTCCCCAGCGCGAAAAAAACGGCTGGACGGGCGACGCGCAGCTTGCCTGCGAAACCGGTTTATGGAACTACAATGCAAAACATGCCTACAAACATTTTGAGCGGATCCTAGCCGACACCCAGCGTCCATCAGGACAACTTCCGGGCATCGCACCCAGTGGCGGCTGGGGCTACAACTGGGGCAGTGGCCCGGCGTGGGATATCTGCCTGTTTGAGCTCGCTTATCAAGTCTACCGTTTTACCGGTGACACCGATATGATCAAGGAGCATTATGGCGCACTGCACAAGTATGTCGATTATTGTACGGGGATGGCGCATGACGGTTTAGTCAAGTTCGGTCTCGGTGACTGGTGTCATTTTGATGACAAACGGAGGGCGCCAGTAGAGATGACATCATCGGCATATTATTATTATGCGGCGAAATTATTCTCGACGTTTGCGGCGCTACTCGGCAATAACGAAGACCGTGCCAAGTATGAATCCTTGAGCGGAAAAATTGCCGAACGTATTAACAGCAAGTTTGCCAATCCCGACGGCACATATGCCGACGGACAGTGGACGGCACTGGCATGTGCATTATATTTCAGAATCACGCCTGAGGACAAACGGCAGAAGACAGCCGACGTGTTGGCGGAAAAAGTAAAAGCGAATGGATGCAAAGCCGATTTCGGCATCTTGGGTGCCAAGTATACCCCCCGAGTTCTTGCAGATTACGGGTACGCGGATCTGGCATTCAGATTATTGACGCAACCTGAATTCCCCGGCTGGGCGCATTGGCTGAACATGGGTGCGACGACATTATGGGAAAACTGGTCGGGAGTCGCGTCTCGCAATCACATCATGTTCGGCGATATCAGCGCGTGGATGTATGAATATTTGGCGGGCATCAGTCCTGATGACAACCATCCTGGGTTCAAGCATTTTTCGATTCGTCCCCGCCTCATCGAAGGGCTTACGTGGGTCAAGGCAAAACACCGCTGCGAATTCGGTGAAATTAGCGTTTCATGGCAAACTGCTGACAGGGAATTCAAAATGGATGTCACAATTCCTCCGTCAACATCGGCAACACTAACGCTTCCGGACGGGACGGCACAAAAACTTGATTCAGGAAACCACAGTGTTACAACACGAATTTGAATCGCCTATCTAGCCATATGCAGTGAAAGTGTCACACACGAATTCGCTCAGACAAAGTGATCGATACTCTGAATGAACGGATTATGAGTCAAGGAATTTCCGATCATATCCGCAATGATAATGGTTCAGAAAACAGGTTAATAATTTCTGGAAGACAGAAGGAATAATAGAGTGCTTGCATCGGGATCAGTAAAACGACAGAAAAACATAGCAAGTGCCACGATTTATCCTTTATATCAACATGGAACGATGCAAGCACGGCACCACTGCGAGTATTTTTTTGAAATAACTCATTTCGTAGCGAGGTGCTTCCATCGCTCCATGTTGATATAGGGCATAGACGAATAGCGGCCTTTTCCTAACGTTTTAATCGAATTGTTTCACATTACAAGTCCCTTTAACCGCAGTCAGATTCAGTTCTGCAATCCCATCGCACTGCGGACAAGTGCTATAAATTCCTTCCGATATCCGTGCGAATCGTCTCCTTCTGATAGGCGCGCGAGCGACAGTACCTCTTCAAGCGTCAGCGACCCTTTGTGTGGGCTCTGGCGCAAGACCATCCCGAAACCAGAAACCGAAGCAGCCCATGCAAAATCATTCCCCACATCATGAACAGTTGCTTTCACATCATCGCGCTTGTATGGACAGGTCACCAGATTACTAGTTTCTTTTTCAGGAAGTTTGTACCGCAGCTTCACCGTCAGCAATTCCTCCGCATTTCGTCCATTTTCCGTTACCGTTGTCGCCGCAGGTTTCTGATACTTCAGTTCATCCACACCTCCTACGCCGTCAACAGAAAGCCCAACCGGAATCACTTCATACAAGGCCGTAACCGTATGTCCGGCGCCGATATCACCGGCGTCTACTTTGTCATTATTGAAATCTTCCTTACGGAGTTTACGGTTTTCATATCCAATCAGCCGGTAACCTGCAACGGCTGCCGGATTAAACTCGACCTGGATTTTGACATCTTTGGCAATCGTGATCAGGGTTCCGCTCATCTGCTCGACCAACACCTTTTTCGCTTCATTGATAGTATCGATGTATGCATAATTACCGTTGCCCTTTCCTGAAAGTTGCTCAAGTGTTGAGTCCTTGTAGTTGCCCATCCCGAAACCGAGAACGCTCAGGTAAATACCTGTTTTGGCCTTATGCTCGATGATCCGTTCCAGGTCGCCACGGTTTGTGACGCCAACATTGAAATCGCCATCAGTACAGAGGATAACTCGATTGACGCCCTTCTCTATGAAGTTCCCGGCCGCAGTTGCATATGCCAGATTGATCCCAGCCCCGCCATTAGTGGAACCGCCAGCTTCAAGCCGGTCAAGAGATTCAAGTATTTTATGCTTATCGCTACCCGCTGTTGATGGAAGCACGATTCCGGATGCGCCCGCATACACGACAATGGCAACTCGGTCATTTCCATTCAATTGGTTGACCAAAAGCTTCAGCCCTTGTTTTACATAAGGCAGTTTATTGCTATCGGACATGCTGCCGGAAACATCAAGCAGAAAGACAAGATTCATCGCGGGACGCTCTTTCGGGTGAACCGTCTGCCCTTTCAGTGCAATCCGGACGAGCATATGTTCCGGCCTCCACGGAGCTGCCGCGGCATCGACATGGACTGCAAAAGGATGGTTATCCGTCGGCGGCGCATAATCATAGTTGAAATAATTAATCATCTCTTCGATGCGAACCGCATCCTTCGGCGGCATCTGACCACTTTGCAGATACCGGCGCATATTGGCATAGCTTGCCGTATCGACATCGATCGAGAAAGTCGAAAGCGGTTCATCGGTAACCCGATAAAACGGATTGTCTGTAATTGTCTGATAATCCTCAAGGCTCGGCCCCCATTGCTTCGCCTCTTTCGGCGGGTTTTCCTGCGGACAGATTTCTGAGGGCTCTATGCATGAGCGATTGTCGCATTTGCTGGCTGGACACGGCGAGGATTCTATTCGACAACATTCGATGCCACCTGCATCAGCAACCGCTTTTTTTCTGTTACGAGGTAAAATTCGAAATCCCAGCTTGCTCTCACTTGAAACGCTCCCTGTAGATTGAGACCGTACGCCAAGAACAGCCTGAAAGTCTTTTGACTTAAACTTTCCACTTTTGGACTGAGGCAATTCTTCACCGGCAATATCGATATCGACGCAAAGTTGAGGGCAGTCTTCTGTAACATCTGTTTTGGATTTGGGCTTCTCCAATACTAAATCTTGAATTATTGGTTCATCTTCGCACACATCACTTATTGGCCCCGTAATCACGATTTTCTTTGATGCACTTGCATGTTCCACGTTTTGGCAGCCTGTAACCGAATAAAGAAATCCGGCGACAGCAAGTACACCCAGAACCGCGAATCCACCACCGATAACACGTTTCGATTTCTTGATCATCATGGTTTTCTCCTGACCTGATCACTTCATACAGAGACAGCGCCACCCTTCGTGGGACAGAATGCATCCACGTTGATCGGGTGTGCGTAAATCGCACAAGTTCTATGCTGTCTCGGATACCGCGAAAATCACTTCAATTGTTTGCGCGTTGGAACTCTAACCTTGATACGTGTGTAAACGTCAGGTGGGTTTAATTTGTTCATTTTTATTTTCAGAAAATATTTGCCGATACCGTCGTCGCAATGCGTTGAACACTGTATCAGCTGGCTGAAGGAATTACCTCATAGATCAACCCGGCTTGAAAAGCGTTTTCGCAGTGCTTTCGTCTGCAAAGGAACGCAATGACTTTTGTACTCAGCAAGTGAGATCAATAAAAACCGGCAGACTGCGTTGATCTGCAATCTGCCGGCGTATCACATAACCCGATTTGTTCGGCGGGATTATTTCTTCAACAGCGGCTCGTCAAATCGAACAACCCAGAAGCTGGCCTCTTCCGTATTCGGCAGGATTTGAACCTCGGCTGAAACCGTCTTGCCCTCATACATCATGGTTCCATCCGCCTTCAAGACATAGTCACCTGCATCCTTGACTGGTTTACCGTCTTTATCCATAACAGGATTCGCCACCTTCGAGCTTAAGCCGAAGTCATTGTCCGCACTGATGGCGATGGTCTTTCCATCCGGCAGTACAGCGATGCCCTCAGCCTTTTCCGGCATCCAACCCATTTCGCGCAGATCCAGCAACTGATCTTTCTGGATCAGATCAATACCGAACGACTCTAATTCCTCACGCGTTGCGACTTCCTCCAGTTCGTTTCCGTCGGCACTCTTCATCTTGCTGATATCGGTTGCCTTGCTGATATCGATGCGGTAAACCAGATTGCGCATCTTGCCGTCTTTGCCCTTGCCCTGCTCGACAACGAGGAACTGGGTATCAGACAGCGCACACATATCGCCAGTCTTGGCGTCTTTACTGCGTTTATACGCGTCGACATCGTGCGGATAGGCAAACATACGGGTCTTGCCGGTTTCCGGATCAAGCTCGACCAGACGGATGAACTGGGCATTGCTTTTCTTCACGCTCATCGGGCCGGTGTCACAGATACTCTGCACCATCGCATAAACTTTGTTGGACGGTGAAACGGCAAGACCTTCAAAGCCGCGGTTGGGCTGACGGGTCGAAAGTACGGCGGGCAGATCTGTCCCCGGCATGTAACGCTTGAGAATCCGGCCGTTTTTTGCGTCGACATTGGCGATGAACGGACCATATTCATCACAGATCCAGAGCGATCCGTTCTTGCGATCAATATCGATGCCTTCGGGATCCATGCCGTTTTCATCATAGAACAGGATGCTCATGTTGTCATCAAGCGCGACTTCACCGGTTGAACCGACATAGCCCTGCGGAAGCGGACGCCCTGAGATTGGGCCATCTTCGGTATTCAGGACAATCGTGCTCTGCACAACCGCCTTGCCGTCTTTATAGCAGAGGACTCCGTAGCGAGGGTTGAATTCCGGCGACGGGAAGATTTTCGCTGGCTGTGATTTGCCGTCTCCGGCAGCCAGATATTCCGGGCCATCAGCGTTAGGACCACGGTCTCCGATCATATAGAACAACTGGCCGCCACCTTTTGCGGGTCCGAGATAACACATGCCGCTGCCAATTCCGACTGGGAATCCGTTCGGAAAATCAGCCTTGTACTTTCCTTCGTACGCCACATTTTCCGACGCAGGGACTTCAATTGCCGTTTTTCCCGGCGCAGTCTGCTCAGCCATTTCATCAAGGGTGGCACACCCGCCCATACAGGTAACCGCAACCAGACATTTCAATACGCTGCCAAGATGCCGCATCATTCTTCCTTTCGCAATCGATCCAATCCGATAAACCAACGACCACATCAACCTTAATCGGATCTTAATTTACGAAATGCATATTAGAATGACGATACCGCTTTGTTAAAATTCAATAAGACTACACATCTGCAGAAAATCGACTTGCTAAAATAGTTAGCGCGGGATTCAATACAGTACACATCGTCTCTATCCTGCAAGTGTAATATTAGGACATACCGTGTGAGACTAACAAAATACCTTGTAAATTCAATTTGCTCTGACACTCAAGATACCCGAGCCACATCAACCCCCTGAGCCTGCAAAGCACTTTCCAGATCAACAAGCGAAATCTTCGTCGCAACACCAATCATCTCAGGCGGTTCCTGTTCAAGGTCTGTTATGGAATAAATCAGCAGAACACGAACCGACTTGCCCTTCAGTTCGCGCTCAGCCAACTCAACCCGCTCAATGCACTCAAACTCCCAACGCTGCCAGTTTTGCCCCTCCTGTCTGGCAATTACAGTTTTCGTAACCAAGATCTCACGGGGAAATGCCCAGATGAGGAACTCAATCAAATAGGAAAGAACAAAACCTCCCAGAAGAGCAATCATCACCATTTTGGCCCAATAAACCTCAAGCCCTTTCTGATATGACTTAACAAATGACATTGCAACGATAAGGAGAGAGTAAGACACAATCTCAAACAACTTTTTATAGAACCGGCCACGCACCCCGGCAACCTCAGACTCCATGCGCGCCAAAGCCGTGCGAATCCCCCGGGGCTCATACCATCGAAGCAGAACGTCAGACGATTTAAATAATCCCATTATCTTCACTTTCCCTTGGAAATAACGAATCTACAGACAGGACTGCAGCAATATTTTCACTTATCCTTATTAATAGCGCAAGCCCTTTACATGACACAGTATCAACAAACCCATCTTTTTAGAAAATCCCGCCTATTTTATCGTTTTTGCTGGACAGTTTTTCAATCACTCTTATGATTGTCTGCGGCGTTGCCGTACCCGCTGCCTTCACGGCACAGGGCAAAGGTAACCTTAGACAAGTTTCGGCCCCCGTATGACAAGGAGATGAACATGCGGACACCTTATATCTGTGGTAACTGGAAGATGAACAAGACGATCGCTGAAGGCGTTACCTTCATCGAAACCGCCAAGGCTGCTCTTGCCGGAATCAGCGACGTCGAAATCGGCATCGGCGCAACCTTCACCGCGCTGAAATCACTGGCTGACGCAGCCAACGGCACGAACATCAAGATCGGCGGTCAGGACTGCTACTGGGAAGAGTCCGGTGCTTTCACCGGTGAAATTGCTCCCAGCATGCTCAAGGACGCAGGCTGCAGCTTCGTCATCATCGGCCACTCCGAACGCCGCCAGTTCTTCGGTGAAACCAACGAAACCGTCAACAAAAAGACCAAGGCAGCCCTTGCTCAGGGCCTGCAGGTCATCGTCTGCGTCGGCGAAATGCTGGAAGAACGTGAAAACGGCACAACCAACAAGGTTGTTGAAGACCACGTCAAGAACGGTCTGGTCAGCCTCACCGCAGAAGACATGAAGAGCATCGTCATCGCATACGAACCGGTCTGGGCTATCGGCACCGGCAAGACCGCAACACCTGCGCAGGCACAGGAAGTCCACGCCTTCATCCGCAAAACGCTGACAGACATGTTCGGCGCAGCAGTCGCTGACGGCGTCCGCATCCAGTACGGCGGCTCGGTCAAACCTGACAATGTCAAAGAACTGATGAGCCAGCCGGACGTTGACGGCGCACTCGTCGGTGGCGCAGCGCTCAAACCAGATTCGTTTGAAGCTCTGGTTAAATTCAAATCCTGAATAATGTTATGAAATAAATTCCAGTCAGGACGCTTCGGCCAGCCCGAAGCGTCCTGTTCTTGGAAATAATGCTTGCAGGAATCGGTGAGAACCGTTATCCTGTGGTGTATGAAGCCGCCGTTTTATGAACGGCGTTTTCTTCTTTATTAAAAATGTATGACATTTACTTCATTGGTCTTAGAACAATAAGGAACTACGCCGTGGGCATTTTTCTTGGTCTCATCTTTTTTGTCGTCGCGTTTCTGGTCATCGGTATGATCCTTCTGCAGGAAGGAAAAGGCGGCGGTATTGCTGCTATGGGCGGCGCTGCCATGGACAATATGGTTGGCGGTCGCAACCCCCTGCGTAAAATGACAGCATATTTTCTGGTCGCCTTCGTCGTGCTGGTACTGGTAATCAACTACAGCATCAAGCAGCGCGGCAAACAGAGCGCAGCCCCCAAAGGCTTGCAGGAAATGACAAAAGAAGCCGAACCGGTTGCAGCTGCCGGAGAGTCAACACCGGAACTGGTTGTCGAAGAACCAAAGACAGAAAACGTCGCTGAAGCGGCTGATAAAGCAGGCGAAGCGGTTGCAACCGCCGAAAAAACGGCTGAAACCGTCAACGAAAAGGCTGCAGACACTGAAGCAGCAGGAACTGAAAAAAACGCTTCCAAGAAAGATACAGCCAAACAGTAACAGCAACGGTTTATCTTATTGCATAAACCTCTGCGATTGTGTAAGGATAATGAGTAGCGGTAGCGCCATCCCGCGGTCAAGAATCGCAAACGAAATTTAGATGCGAGGGTGTATGAGCGCAAAACATCAGGCCTTCATCCCGGTCACGACCAAATGTCCGATTTGCGAATGCGAATCGCAGCACCGGTATATCAAAAGTAAAATGGTTTCCTCTCTGGAAACCGAAGACGACCTGCATGTAGTCACGTACAAGTGGGAGTCGCCGGAGTTTGAGCATATCCGGCCGAACTTCTACCACATCTGGCACTGCCCGCACTGCCAGTTCTGCGAGGAAAAAGAAGTCTTCCGCGGTGATGACAAATCAGGCGGCAAACTCGAACTGATTCAGGAAAAGATCCTGATCCTCCAGCGCAATCCCAAAAGTTTCCTTGCCATTATCGGCGGAATGATCAACCTGCGTGATGAACCGGTCGAAATCAATAACGCACTTCTGGCACACCTGCAGGCAATCTATATCCAGCAGATGCTCAGCCCCAATAACCGGCAATTTGCAAAACTGGCACGGTTTTATCTGCGCACAGCATGGCTTTATCGCGAGTGGACCGCTCTTGAAGACGTGGTTCCGGGGCCGCCGCCACAAGGATTCCCAAGCTGGGAAGCGTTTCTGGAAAAGCTGACCGTTCTTTGGCCAGACATGCCAAGAGATGAGTCGGCGGCAATTAAACTGTCGATTGAAAATTACCAGCGTGATCTGGACAAAGGCAGCGCCCTCGACGATATTCGCCATGACGTGCAGGTCATGTTCGTCCTCGTCAGCCTGTATATGCGAATGGAAGCGCTGGATGACGCACTGAAATACGTCCGGTTCATTTTCCAGCGCTGCACGCAAAAGCGTCAGGAAACCCGCCACGTTCTGGAAAAGGGCGTCAGCCTCGGCAAACTCAACGGCCGCCAGATCGAACAGATGCGAAATCTGGTCAATTGGCTCAACAACACCATTGATCGTTGCACAGAACTGTCAGAAACAGTCAACCACAAGATCTTTGAAAAAGAATTTCCGACCGCGCGCGATCTTGTCATGGCAATGGCAGAGCCGACGCAGGAGTTGATTGGCGACACATTGCGCGAACAGGGATATCACGAAGTTACGGTTCGCAAGATCGTCGCAATGTTCAACCGACAACTTGCCGAGAAGCAAGGCAAATCCGGACCGGCAACAAATTCCGATACACCATCCACAAACTCCGGCAACTCCGGAGACCAGAAAAAAGGCGGGATCTGGGGACGCCTGACCGGCGGGGGCAAATAGAATCCGATGACAACACCGAATGAAATCCATAGCATGACCGGCTTCGGCGCAGGCACGGCCCAAGGCGCCGGTTGTTCTGTCCGCGTCGAAATCCGCAGCGTCAATCACCGCGGCACAAAACTCAACGTCCGCAGCCGGCCGTCACTGGTTCAGTTTGAGAAAAATCTTCGGGGGATCATCAGTAACGTAATGCCGCGGGGAGCCATCGACGTCTTTGTCACACTTGAGCGATCCGTCGATGCAGCGCACGTTCCTGTGCGCGCGGAACTCGCACGGGTCGCGATCAGCGCGTTGCGGACGCTGTCGAAAGAGTTGAACCTGCAGGACAACTTATCCGCATCCGACTTGGCACAGATCCCGGGGCTGTTCGAACAGGGATGGGATGAGCCTATTCATGAAAATGAATGGCCAGTCATTGAGGAAGCTCTGAACGGCGCCCTTACGCAAGCCGTCCAAATGCGTAAGGACGAGGGCGAAGCCACGCGCAACAACCTGCGAACACTGCTTGAACCTCTGGCGTTTTTCCGTAAAACAGCAATGGACGCGGCACCGGAAGTCATTGAACGCCTGCGGACAAAACTGCGGGAGCGGTTGACAGAAGCCCTGGGCGGACAAACATTGACCGCAGGGGATGAGCAGGCTCTGCTTCGGGAGGTCTGCCTGTTTGCCGACCGCGCCGATATTCAGGAAGAGATGGCACGTCTCAGTTCACATCTGGAACAATTTGCCCAGCTTCTCGACACGGGAGATCCCGAATGCGGAAAGCGGATTGAATTTTTGGCGCAGGAGTGTTTGCGGGAAGTGAATACAACCGCATCAAAGGCAAATGACGTAACGATCAATGCGGCGGCAGTTGATGCGAAACTCGCTGTGGAAAAAATTAAGGAACAAGCAGCAAACTTACAGTAACCTGCTAAAAGAATCATATTGGCAGAGTACAGTAATCTGTACAACTAATTCGATATATGAGGAAAAGTTTGGAGCCATGCGTAAGCGCGGACTGTTAGTCGTTCTCTCAGGGCCTGCCGGCAGCGGAAAAAGTACGCTGGCCGAGAAACTGATCGCACGCCATTCGGACTCGATCTGCCGGGCGGTCACCTCAACAACCAGGCATCCGCGACCGGGCGAAGAAAACGGAGTTGACTACTACTTTCTATCCAAAGAAGAGTTTGAATCAGGAATCATCCGCGGCGACTTTGTTGAACACACAACGTTCAACTGCAACTACTATGGCACAGGCCGGGCGGCTCTGCACGAAAAGCTGGATCAGGGCAAAACCGTCATGCTGGTCATCGAAGTACAAGGCGCTTCTGCAATCCGCGAAGCGTTTCCGCACTCGGCGCACATCTTCGTCCTGCCACCAAGCCGGGAAGAGCTGCGCAAGCGCCTGCACGGACGCGGAACAGAATGCCATGAAGATGTTGAGAAGCGGCTGGCGATTGCGGAAAAAGAGATTCAGGAACTGAACCGATATGACTTTCTCGTCATCAATGACGATCTCGACGCAGCTGTAACCGATCTTGATGACATCGTCCGCATTGCACGCCTGCACCATCTGCGCGGTGATGAACTGGACGCCTGGGAATCCGGCCGCTACCGCGACTGGCACACGTCGGTCTGATATGGCGCGCCGTTTCACCGTCATCGCTAACCCCATCGCAGGACAGGCCGGAGCATCCGGCCGGATCGAAGCCATCCGCAAAGCCCTCGAAAAAGACGGAAACGAAGTTGAAGTCTGCCTCACCGGCGCACGCGGCGACGGGCGCAGAATCGCTGCACGGACAGTCCGCAACTCAAACGAAAACGACCGGCTTTGTGCCGTCGGCGGTGACGGAACGCTGAATGAAGTCATCTGCGGAATGATGGACACGGGACTCCGGCGCCAGATCGCTTTTTTCCCGGCAGGAACTTTTAATGTTACAGCTCATGAACTGAACTTGCCGAAAACAATTGACGAACTGGCAGAGGTCGCGCTGGGTGAACACGTCCGGTATTTCGACCTGATCGAAACTGGGACAGGACGGTTTTCAGTACTCTGCGCAGGAGTCGGGCTTGATGGTGAAATTGCACATCAGGTCGCAACAAACAGGACAAAAAAAGGGATCACATTTCTTGCTTATGTCAAACCGATTTTCAGATCCATCTTCGGTTACCGTTTCCCAAAGCTGAAAATCAATATCGACGGAAAAACGATGGAACCTGCGCCGACGTTCATGGTCGCGGGAAACATGCGACGCTATGGCGGCCCCTTTGCCCTGTTCCGTAAGGCAAGCCCGGAAGACGGGATGCTTGACCTCTGCTGTTTTGATGCGACAAACCCGTGGCAACTGCTTCGCGCAGGACTGTATTCACTGGCAGGGCAACTGCCCAACTGCCCCGGTATCCGCTACGCCACAGGCAAAGAAATAAAGATTGATGCAGATGACGCAGAGAATGTTCGCATCCAGATTGACGGCGATCCGGCAGGAACGCTTCCGGTCACGTTCCGCGTGATTGCAGGCGCCGCCGCACTGTGCGCGCCACCAGTTCAGGCAGAATTAAACTGACGAATATGGTCCTGACATTTACACAAACAAAATCCGCCTGCCAGAACAAATAACGGCACAGTAGGATCAAGATAGAAACAAGGTAAGAATCGATCCATGAGTAACAGCGGTATTTCATCGAGCCTGAATCCACAACAACGCGAAGCGGTATTGACAACAGAAGGCGCGGTTCTTGTTTTGGCCGGTGCCGGGACAGGCAAGACCCACACCGTCACTGAGCGCATCGCCCACATCATCCGCCAAGGAACAAAGCCGGAAAATATTCTCGCAGTCACCTTCACGAATAAGGCCGCAGGTGAAATGAAAGAACGCATTGCAAAACGGGTCGGCAAACGCGCGGACCTGTCCAAGATGATCGTCAGCACGTTCCACTCGCTGTGCGTGCGCATTCTTCGGCGGGATGCGGAGCTGCTTGGCTACCGGCCAGAGTTCACCATCAGCGATCAGGGCGAACAGATGAGCCTGATCCGCAAAGCTGCAAAAAACGCCACCGGCGCAGGACGCGTCAAACCCGAAGACCTACTCTATGAAATCGGGCAACTGAAAAGCAAAGGCATCAGCCCGCGCCAATATGCCCTGCAAGCAATCGATGACCATGAACATGTGCTGGCCTCCGTGTACCGAAAATATCAGGAGTCACTCAAACTCCTGAACGCGTTCGACTTTGATGACCTGCTGATCCAAACACTGACGCTGCTAGAAAAGCACGAATCAGCACGCAGTTACTGGCAGGATCTGTTTCATTACATCATGGTGGATGAGTTTCAGGACACATCGCACACGCAGTGCCGCCTGATTGAAATCCTGACCGGAAAACATGGCAATCTGTGCGTCGTCGGTGATGACGACCAGTCGATCTACTCGTGGCGAGGCGCGGTCGCAGACAATATCCTCGGTTTTCACAAGCGTTTTGTCGGCGCAAAAGTAATCGCACTTGAAGAAAACTACCGCAGCGTGATGACCATCCTGCGCGCAAGTAACGCCGTCATCGAACGCAACGAAAAACGACATCCGAAGACTTTATGGTCAAGCCTTGGCGAAGGGGACCCCGTCCGAGTCATGGTCGCAGAAGACCAGCAGAATGAAGCTGAGATGATCGTCAGCGAGATCAAAAACCGAGTCATGGACGGCAAAGACAAACCTTCAGAGTTTGCGATAATTTTACGCATGAATGCACAGACACGCCCACTGGAAGAAGAACTGCGCACGGCACGCCTGCCCTACACGATTATCGGCGGATCGTCGTTTTTCGACCGGAAAGAAGTGCGCGACATGCTAAGCTACCTCACCGCCATCCAGCATAAAAACGCCGACGGCGCACTACTGCGTATTCTGAATGTCCCCGCACGCGGGATCGGCGATAAGTCAGCGGAAGTGCTCGCTGATTACGCGCGGCAGAATAATATCCATCTCTCACAGGCACTTGCAAAAGCCGACCAGATTGACAGCCTCAGCCCCAAGTCACGCGATGCATGCCTTCACTTTGCAGGACAGCTCAAGCACTGGCGACAGACCGTCCGCGAAAAAGGAGCCGCCAGCCTTGTGGGGACAATCCTGAACGACATTAAATATGAAGATGAAGTTAACCACCTGTATGACGATCCGCTGGAACAGGCCGCACGCATGAACATGGCCGCAGACGTTGAAAACAGCGTCCGCAACTATCTGGAAAAAGAGCCGGACGAAGGCCTAACAGGATTTCTGCAGGAAGCGATGCTCTGGGGGCGCGAAGATGATAAGGATGCACAGAAAGATGCAGTGCGCCTGATTACCGCGCACTCTGCCAAAGGGCTTGAATTTCCTTATGTCTATGTCGTCGGCGTCGAAAACGGCATTATGCCGCACAAAAATTCGCTGGAAACCGGGCAGATCGACGAAGAACGGCGGCTTTTTTATGTCGCCCTCACCCGTGCGCGCCGCGAGTTGACAATCACCCGCTGTGACAGCCGCCTGCAGCGGGGAAAACCGGTAAAGCGTGAACCCAGCTGTTTCTTGAATGATATTCCGGCAGAGCTTTTGCAGACAATGGGGCGTCAAGCGCGGCAGGAAGTCGCACGCAGCGCGATTTCTTCCATTTTAGCAAACTTGGACAGCCAAAGCTAAGATCTTCACACAAAATGAGTTGTTGTTTTTTTGTACACATCATGTTCGTATTATCAAAAATCACTTGCACGAAGCTATAAATAGGTTTAATGTAAGAGACATAAACTTAACGAACTCGCATTGGCAAAACATTGACCAAGAATCGAGAGGACTGAAAGAATGGCGCGAATCATTTGCGTTGATGACTCGAATTTGACCCGGGGTCACATCAAGAAAATTCTTCAGGAAGTAGGACACGAAATCACCGAGGCGCACAGCGGTGATGAAGCCTTGAGCATACTCAAGGACACAGCCTTTGATTGCATGCTGATCGACCTGCTAATGCCCGGTACTGGCGGGCAGGACGTCATCCGCCAACTACGGACCGAAGGTATCACAATGCCGGTCATAGTATTGACGGCAGATGTACAGAAAAGTACCCATGCCGATTGCCTGGAGTGTGGCGCTAATGCCGTCATCACAAAACCCCCGGTTCGGGAAGAACTGTTGGAGGTCGTAGGCAAAGTCCTTGCAGGAGAGAGCAACACGTGAATGAAATGAGCCCGGAAGGGCTGGATGCCCTGAAGGAGATTATCAACATCGGCATCGGGCTTGCCGCCGGCAGCCTGAATGAAATGTTGCAGACCCCAATCCTGCTTGAAGCGCCGGAAATCTCGATGGCGCGGCGCAGTTGTCTAAAAAAACAAATCCTCGAAGGACGAGACGAAAACCTTTCATGCGTCTATGAATCGTTCAGCGGTGGTATTGACGGCAGGGCAATCCTCCTGTTTGCGCCAACGGATGCAGCCAAGCTTATCGCTGTTCTGACCGGGGAAGATCAGGAAGACGAAGACCTCGACGCCCTCAAAGCGGGAACCCTGACGGAAGTCGGTAACATCGTCATCAACTGCGTTCTCGGAACATTTGGCAACCTGCTGGACCGGCAGTTCACATTCCAACTGCCCGTTTATCTTGAAGGAGGAATCGACGACGTTCTGCCAATGGACTTGGTCGCATTCGAACCGGCAATCGTCCTGATGAAAACCAGGTTCAAAGCCAAGACGCTCGATATCGGCGGGAATATCCTGCTGGTCTTCGAACTGAAACCCTTCGATGCACTACTGCAGTTGGCAACCCACGTCTTTGATCTTCCGGAGAGTGAGGCATGAATGCCTCCGGATCTGATCGGAACGACCTAGACATTCTGGACTTTATGCCCGAAGGCGCGTTTGTCCTTGATGAAGAGTTTTGCGTTGTTTTCTGGAACCAATGTCTTGAACAATGGACAGGAATTCAGCGTGAAACCATTCTGGGAACCGACATCGGCATAACCTTCAATCACTTTTCAGAACAAAAATACCGTAACCGGATCAACTACGTTTTCCGCACCGGCTCGTCGGTCGTTTTTTCGTTCCAGCTGCACTCGTCACTAATCCCGTGCCAGCTTCCTGATGGTCGTGAACGCATCCAAAATACCCGTATTACGCCGATCCCGAACGGAAAAGAGAAGGGACGGTTTCACGCACTCGTCACCATTCAGGACGTGACCGATCTCAACCAGAGTATCCAGAAATATAAACTTGCCAGAAAACATCTTAACGATGAGATTCAGGAACGAAAACGCATGGAAGAACGCATGCGGCAAACCGAAAAGATGCAGGCGTTGGGGCAACTGGCAGGAGGTGTCGCCCACGACTTCAACAACCAGCTCGGAGGCATTATCGGCTACACGGAGATGCTGGAGCGCAAGCTGCACGGGGACATCAAGCTGACCCGGTATACAGGAATGATCCTGAAAGCTTCAAGGCGTGCAGCAGACCTGACCCGGCAACTTCTCGCCTTTGCGCGCAAAGGCAAATACCAGTCCAAGCCAGTAAACCTGCACGAACTGGTTTTTGAAATCGTGTCGCTTCTGGAGCACAGCATCGATAAACGCATCCGGATTGACCAACAGCTTGAAGCCAACTATTGTATTACAGTTGGAGATCCAACGCAGTTGCAAAGCGCGCTGCTTAATATCTGCCTCAACGCACGCGACGCGATGCCGCATGGCGGTGTCCTCAGCTTTACAACAATGAACGTCACACTCGATGCGACCTTCTGCAAGAACTGCGATGGCGATCCCAAACCAGGCCCCTATATCCGGCTGGATATTACCGACACAGGCATTGGAATGAACACGGAAATTCAGGCGCATGTGTTCGAGCCGTTTTTTACCACCAAAGATGTCGGACAGGGAACAGGCTTGGGGCTTGCCGGTACATACGGCTGTATCCAAAACCATAACGGCACCATTAAACTCCAAAGTAAACCCGGAGAAGGATCAACGTTCTCGGTCTACCTGCCGATGCATGGGGTGCCGGAAACGCCTATTCCTGCAGACAAACCGAACAACCGGCAAGTCGGCAGCGGCCACGTCCTTGTCATTGACGATGAGGAAGTCGTGCGTCTCTTGGCCTGCGACATGCTTGAAGACCTTGGTTACACAACCCACGCCTGCTCTGACGGTGACGAAGCGGTCGAATATTTCAGCATGAACGCTGACAAAGTCGATCTTGTGTTGGCAGACATGATCATGCCCCATCTCTCCGGGCCAGATACTTATCATGCGCTGAAAAACATTCGGAATGATGTCAAATTGATCCTCGTTTCCGGACATACTTTCAGTGACGCCGCGCAAAAGACCATCGACGCCGGCGCACTCGGATTCATTAACAAGCCTTACGAGATGTCAACATTTTCAAAAATAGTCGCCAACTCCATCCAGCACGGAAAATTCTAGGCGCAATCACCATAACCACAAACGCCAGAAACTGTTATGCAAACTCAACCATTCCAAACGATAGTTTATTTTTCATTCTACCCATTTTGTCCGCATTTCATGCAGCAAACAGCATGTTTTTTTCGTAAAGAACTTACAGATCCACAGAAAACGCGGAATCATTAAAGTCCGATAACGCAAATGGTCGATAGTGCCAATGCAGGGATTTGTCTATCCCGAGATTTCTGCATTATTCAAATGCTGATGCATGAAAAATGCGTAAAGGGAAACGGTTATGGAAGATGCGACTCGGGGCGACCACAGCAACACCGCGCTTGCGTGCTTTGTGGTTCTTGCAGCAGTGGCCTTGTTCTTTATGGCATATCTTCCGGCCCGCTGGCAACGCGAGCAGGTGGAACAGGAACTACAAACAGCAAAAAGCCGCTATGAACTGGAGCAAAGCCGCGCAAACCTGCTGGAACAGAAGTGTTCACTGCTGGAAAACAACGACCCCGACGCGATGGAAGAGGCGGTGCGGGAAGTGCTGCGTAAAGGGAAAACCAACGAGTTTGTGCTGCGGCAGGAAAACCGGCAGCTCAAGCAGGAGTAATCAGAAATGCCCGACGTTCTCTCACAAAATGAAGTCGACGCGCTACTGGCAGCAGTAGACGAAGGCGATCTGGATGTCGCAGCGCCCAAACCTGGAGGTGGGGGCGGAGGCGGGGGAGGCGGGGGATATCTGCCACCGCAGGGCGATATCGCCATCTATGACTTTAAACGTCCGGAACGTGTCAGTACCGACCAGATCCGGTCAATGGAAATGATGCACGAGACGCTTGCGCGTAAACTCGGCGCCAGCCTCTCGTCCTACCTGCGTAGTATTGTCGAAGTCAAACTTGCCTCGGTTGAACAGCTCACGTATCAGGAATTCATCATGAGCCTGCCCAACCCTACGTGCTTTAACCTCCTCTCATGCGAACCGCTTGACGGCCAGATGGTGCTTGAGGTCAACCCATCGATTGTATTCCCGATTCTGGATAAACTCCTCGGCGGAGGTAATACCGAGGTTCATATCCCTGAGCGTGAAATGTCAGATATTGAATGGCGCCTGATCAGCCACGTCACAGACGAAACATTGAGACTGCTTCAGGAGAGCTGGGAACCGATCATGAAGATCCAGTTCGGGGTCTCCCAGCGCGAAGCCAACCCGCAGTTGATGCAGATTGTTCCGCCGAACGAAGTCGTCATCCTGATCTGCTTTGAAGTAAAAATGGGTGAGAGCTCCGGAATGCTCAATATCTGCGTGCCGTTTCCGGTCGTTGAGCCGATTATGGGCAACTTCTCAACCATCCAGACATGGTTTGCATCCCGCAGAAGTGTTGACGAAGAAACAGACCGCTTGAAACTGAACGAAGGCATCAACAAAGTCCAGCTTGAGATTATAACCTATCTTGCCAAGACTGAGTTGACATTGCACCAGTTCCTGAACCTGCGGCCGGGGAGCATCATCATGACCCAGAAGGATGTCCATGACCCGCTTCTTGTCACGATTGACGGAAAACCGAAGTTCAAGGGAAGTGCGGGCGCGATCCGAAATTACAAGGCCCTGCGGATCTCGTCAACGGCAACACCAAGCGATACGATCTGAGACCATTGCGGAGAAATTATGAGTCCGGACCTAAACAATATTCTCGATGATGACGGAACGTTTGACCTGATCAATCCCGAAATCAGGGATATGGGCGAAAAAATCGCCACGACCTTCCTCGGTGCAGGATGCGAGTCGTGGAGTACTTACGTAAGCAGGGGTGTTCTGTACAGCCCGTTGTCAACGACTTATCTCTCACCAGCTGAAGGACTCAACGGCGATGCAGGCAAGACGATGGTCATTACTAAAATCATCTGGAGCGGCACCAACGCCGGCGAATGTTTCCTGCTGATCCCGGATGATGCAGCTAAAGGCGTGATTGCCTTTTTCCTTGCCGTGGCAATGGGAACCGAACCTGACGCAGCCAGCATAAATCTTGACGACGAAGCGATGGACGCATACTCCGAGCTTGTCAACACGCTACTGGGGCAAGGTTCACAGGCACTGCGGGGGGCGCTTGGCGGCGAAATTCAGCTTTCTGTCGAAAAGACAGAAGTCATCGACCCTGAACAAAAACCGCCGATGGAAACGATGGGCTCGGGAGAAATGCTCTGCCATACGGGGCAGCTGACAATTGAAGGAATGGCGCCGACAGAGATCCGACTGTTCATGCCTGTTTCCGTGACGGGAATGAGTGCGAATATCCCGCAAAAGGCCGAGTCAATCGATGTCGATGACATCAAATCACACACCAACATCATGACATCGCATCCTGAAATAGCCGAAAGCAACAATACGCTGGCGCACAAAATCTGCCTGCCTGTGGTTGTGGTTCTCGCGGAACAAAAGATGAGGCTTGAAGTGATCCAGAACCTCAAACCAGGTTCGATTCTGGAGTTCCGCAAGCTGAGTGGCGAATTACTCGATATCTGCGCAGGAAACATAAAATTCGGTGAAGGGGAAGTCGTCATCATCAACCAGCACTTCGGCGTGCAACTGCAAAAAATGTCGTCACGCCGCAGCGCGTCCTGATCGGCCAGAGGTTAAGAAAATAAATCATGTTTCAGAATCTCGGTGGAAGTGGTGACGTATTAATCAGACTCGTTCTACTGACAGCGTGTGGCAGCACATACACATCACACGCCACAAACGAAGATGCGTTTCTTTTCAAAACATTGATCAAGTCGAGTGATCCTGAGAATATACTGCAGAAGCGCAAACTCTACCGCACGTTATTTTTCGGCAGCCTCATTTTAATCACAATCATGCACCTTTAGTTAGTGACTCTATTCAGGGACGGGAAACTCCATCGTCTCGGCAAACGCCATCTGAAACGCCATTGATCCCGACAACTCCACATACCTGGCCTTGCGCATCACATCACGCGCACGTTGCCGCACAGGACGGTTCAGCAATGCCGCACACGCACCAGCGAGAGCACTGTTACCAACCGGACGAATTTTTTCGAGCGAAACTCCCGGCGGAAGCAGCCCCGTCGCCAGAGCGCTCGCACCGCGCAAGTAGTTACCAAAGGCTCCAGCCAGCAGCACTTCATCCAGATCTTCAGGTTCAATTCCAGCCTCTTCCAGCAAGACCAGAATCCCGGCGGCAATCGCGCCCTTCGCCAACTGAAATTCACGCACATCCTGCTGCGTCAAGCACACAATCCCCTGCTCTGAACATCCGGGAGAGTCAGGAAAATCCGGCGAATCTTCGGCCAGAACAAAGTAACGGCCTTCAGTTGCCTCGCGCATCCTGAGCACCGCCATCGAGTGAGCCGCATCGGATTCCACTTCCATTTCATCAGCCAGAAGCATCCGGCCAGTTTCGTCCAACAACCCCGCATGCAATAACGCTGCAACCGCATCAAGCAGACCCGTCCCGCAAATTCCCCGCGCCGGTGCATGATCGACAGTCCCGATCGTCAGTTGATCGTCAGCCCATTTCACAGACGAGATCGCGCCGGTCGACGCACGCATCCCCTGCCCGATCCGCGCTCCTTCAAACGCAGGGCCTGCTGCAGTTGAGCACGCGTAAAGCACACCGCCGGACGCCAGAGCGATCTCACCGTTTGTGCCAATATCAACCAGCAGGCAATTGCGGTCGGTTCGGTCGATTCCAGTAGCGACAATTCCGGCAACGATATCGCCACCGACATATCCGCTGATTGCAGGCAACACCTCAGCCACCGCACCGGGCATCGCCTGCCACTGCAGATGCCCCGACTGTAAAACTACATGGTCGCGCACAGCCGGAACATACGGCGCCTGCGCAATCGGTGTCGGGTCAATCCCAAGGAGAAGGTGCTGCATGGTGGTATTACCCGCAAGCGTAAACCGGGCGATATTCTCGCGCTGACGGCCGGATGATTCGCAAAGCTCGATCACCATCGCATCCAATGCATCAAGAATTACCGACTGAATTTTCTTTAACTCCGAAGTACCTTTTCGCGCATATGCAATCCGGCTGATCACATCATCGCCCATCCGTGTCTGCGGATTCACCCGGCTGCACACGGCCAGAGGGTGTCCGCTCTCCAGATCAATCAACATCGCCGCGACCGTTGTGGTGCCGATGTCAACGGCGACCCCAAGCGGTTTATTTTCATCATCACCATCCTGTGCAGGCAGCAGAGTCAGAATCCGGTTTTCTTCTGCGACGATCCGGCACGCGCCGTTGCTCTGCCGCAGATGCTGCGGAAGAGATTGCAAAATAGCGTAAGGAATTAAACCGGCGTTGAGAGTTACTGCTGATGTCGCCGCAAGTGTTTCCTGAAGCCGCTCAACATCCGACAAAGTCTTACCGAGTTCCGGCTCCGGAAGGTGCGCATTTACCGTGTAGATCCCGTGATCCGGCACTAAATCAAACGGAATCAAATCGGTCAGAATCTGGTCACGCCGCTTGACAATATGCGAAACATCGACCGTCAGATCCGATTCGACGTGAATCAGACACGACAAGCGCCAGCCTTCTGCGAGCTCCTCTTTACTCAGTGCGCCGTCATGACCACCGCCAGAAGGAACATCACCTTCCAGAATTTTGATCCGGCACTTGCCACACGTTCCGCCGCCGCCGCACGACGCGGTAATCTCAACACCGGCATCATAACACACATCAAGAAGCCGCATCCCGTGAGGGACGGTCAGCGCCTGACTCGTCGGATAAAAACGGACTACTGGCATGAGAATCCTTTACTGCGACTGCTTTTTTCTGGGACGAACTCACCGGTGGCGGCAATCACGATCCGGTCATCATCGACAAACTTCGGCCACTCTCCCGGCTGCAACACCAGATACCGCTCGTCATCCCAGTTCCCTGAAATCAAATCCTGCATGAGCTTCGCGTCGCCATGCAGACGATCCATATCCCATCCGAGCCACTCGGCACACTGCTTCGTAAACGCAATATCCGGCTCCGGATCTCCGGTGACGCCGACATCGACATACGCCGCGCGGTTATACTTCTGCATCCAGCCCTGCTCAATCTCCATCAGGTACTCTGCATCTTCTTCATCAAATTGTTCAAGATACTCCTGATGTTTTTTTTTATATCGGCCGGGGCCTGGTTGAAAACCGGTGTCGATCCACCCGGGACTATACCAGTACGTCCCCGGATGCTGCGCGACATACTCTTTATACAGCTGCCGACAACCGAGAAGCAATGTAATGCAGTCATGGGCACGCGGAAGCGCCATCCGGCAGCGGTCAGCTTGCACGCCCTCAGCGCCGCGTGAGCAGATCCCGTACAGGAGCGCGATATCCGTAACATCGGGATGCTCTGCCTCCATCGCAAAGATCGCCCGCTGCAATTCGCACCGCAGCTTCTCAGGCTCATTATGCAGCCCCTGCTCCAGCACCACGCACACCGGAGCAGGTTCTACAAAACGCGCAAGCGCGCCAAGCTCACGCTCCAGCACGCCGCACGCAATCACTCCAACTGTCCGGGAAGAGTTCCCGTCCATACTCTCTCCGCATTACAAAACGGTAAACATCTCAGGCACTGACAAGGTCACGAACCATATCAACAGCCGTCGCCGCATCTGCAGCAAAACCGGTAGCACCGATTTCTTCTGCATACTGACGCGTCACCGGAGCGCCGCCGATCATCGTCTTGGTTGACAGACCTGCAGCCTTGAGCGCTTCGACAGTCTCACGCATTGACGGCATGGTCGTCGTCAACAGAGCAGACATCGCGACGATCTCGGCACCAGACTCCTGCGCAGCCTTGACAAACGCATCCGGAGCAACGTCACTGCCGAGGTCGATCACTTCAAAGTTTGCACCCTTGAGCATCATCGCGACCAGGTTCTTACCGATGTCGTGCAGGTCACCCTTGACGGTTCCGATCACGACCTTGTGTTCCGGCTTAATCCCGGCGGTAACCAGAATCGGCTCAAGAATGGTCATGCTTTCCTTCATCGCGCGCGCCGCAATCAGAACTTCCGGGACAAAGATCTCGTTGTTTTTGAAACGTTGGCCAACGATATCCATGCCCTCAACGAGTGCTGCCAGCAACTCGCCAGCATCCGTATTCTTTTCCAACTCTTCTGTGACGATCTTGACCGCGATCTTCCGCTTGCCGTTCTTGATTGATTCTGTCAACTCTGCCAGTTCGCTCATTGTATTCTCCTGCTTTTTAAAGATACCCGATAAAGTCGGGATAACCAAACAACAAACCGTTTTTCATCAATACCGGTCTTCCTCTCCGGTATTTTTACACACGAACTATTTCATGCCGCAAATTCACCGCTGCGAATCCGGTTCACCATCTGCGCGAGTTCCGGCTGCGTGTCGCGGGAGCCGATCATCACCAGAGCCCCCCGTTCACGTCCGGCAGCTTTCCGCTCCTGCCATCCCGAGGCTGAAAAGTCAACAGACAACAACCCGCCTTCCACCGGTACGGCACCTTTAATGCGATACCAGTTTGCACACGCCTCGTCCAATGCCTTCTGCAATTTCGGCCAGTTGATCCGCCCCTCAAGGGCAACATCCGCACGCGTAAAGTTCGGATCAACACACTTCGGGTATTCCGCATCAACAGCCGCTACACTTTCACGTTCACCCAAAAGGTCAACCGCCGCCTGACACTTCACCGTTTTCAGAACCGCTACTTCCGAACGAATTGTTCGAACCTGCTCCACCGTCGCATCAACCGCATCAGCCGGATAAAGATCTGTTTTATTAACCAGCACAACATCCGCGCATTCGACCTGACGGGTCACATTCGGCAAGGTCTTCAGCAATTTCGGAAAACTTCCCGGATCAACCACCGCCACCACACACGCAAGACGGTACATCTGATCCATCTTCGTTTCCGTCAGCATCCGCTCGACGACAAGCGGGTCAGCCATACCGCTGGCTTCGATCACGATTCCTTCCGGATTCAGCGGCGCAATCGTCTTTAACTCCCGCAGAAAATCCGTCACCTTGCATTTGCAGAAGATGCTGCCACCGGCGATTGTCACCCCGCGCCCTTCGGGTAAATCCAGGCGCGTTCCGTCGACATCGACCGGCGAAAACTCATTCACCAGATACGCGAGCTTCCGGTCGGCATACTGCACAAGCACCTGTTCCAGAAAGGTGGTTTTGCCTGCACCTAAAAATCCGGTCACCAGCGCCATCGGGATCATTTGCGTGCCCCTTTCTTGTCCGCGACTTCGCGGATTGCCGCAATCAGTTTCGGCTGTTCCGGAATGAGAGACTCAAACGTCGGCACGCCTTCGATACAGATAGTCGGAATATTCTTCGCACCGAGCTTGACCAGCATGCCCACACCCTGACGTGTGCGAATCTTGTACTCTTTCACCTTGATGTCATAACCTTCTGCAGTCAGTGCCGCAGCAGCACGATTGGCCGCATCAGTCATATACGTACACGGTGCACAGCTTTCCGAGTCGAGAGTGATCAAGTCAACAAGCACCGCATTTTCATTAGCATAGTCGGGAATGATGACGTCGTCATACGTGTCGTTTTCCGCATCTCCCAAAGTTTCTTTTACCTGCTTCATCTGCTCAGGATCAACCGCCATCAGACCCGCAGCCGCAACGTTCGCAGGAGGCGTATCATACGGAAGGTCACATCCCGGACTCATGATAAATCCTTTGGTGCCGCAGGTTTCAATGCAACCAATCGCCTCGCGCTGGCAGTCAGCAATCGTCCCCATCAAAAGCACTGTCGTCAGGTGCAGATTCCCGCCAAACGACTTGCCGTATTTCCCTGCTAGAACGCGGAGATTTGCCATGTCGATCTGTTCATCAACAGAAACGTTGTCGCAAGTCGTTTCAAGCATCACCTCAAGATTACGGGTCACGTCCCCGCAGACAAAGCAGGAGGAGAGAGAACCGCGCGAACGGATATAGTCAAAGACCTTGTTCATCGCAGGCGTGACAAACTGGGCGAAGTGATCCGGTGAGATCTGGCTGACCATCGGGTCAACAACCGCGATCACATCACAGCCGTTGTCGATATACGCGCCTGCCGCAGCAATCGCGATATCGGCACAGCGCATCGTCAGCGCCTCAACCTTTTCCTCTTCATCAAACATCTCAAGGAAAATGTCGTTGCCCAGAAGGTGTAGCGCCAGGGTGAACGGCCCGCAGATCAATCCGTACAGCGCGATTTCATCGCCCAGTTCTTTTTTCGCCAGCCGAACCGCTTCCATCGCCACCGGCCAGCGCCCTGCACTCAAATCCAGATCCGGCACCTGATCGGCCGACCAATCGTCATTACCTTCGAGCGGATGCGACGTCACCGAAGGTGGGCCGTCATCCGTCCAATGCAAATCACAACCAAGAACCTCAGCCTCCATCTGCAGGTCAAACATGATCGGCAATCCGTCAGGCTTATACATTTCCTTTGCCTTCTTCATCGCTTCGACCGTCAACGCTGCCGATTTCATATATTCAGTTGCACCCTTGCCAATCATGAAGCCGCCGTGTGCGCCGACAAATGGCATCCAGGCCGGGCGTCCTGTCTCTTCACCCCGCACCGCTTTCAGAATGAGTTCCTTGCCTGTCATCGCTGATTATCCTTTCGCTTTGTAACGGGGGCAAGCCTGCTGCCGCTCCCTGAATATGCTAGTGACTCTACACGATGCGCAACGCTCTTTCTATGACCCTGCGATCAATCTCTGGTAATTTCATGCGCACCCCGAAAATTTTCTCCTAATACCTCATACGAGGTTTTCAACGTTTTTCGAAAACGCGGACTTGCATTTTCCGCAAAGCCGTATAGACTTATCCGGAAAGGAGTTCCATGCACATGTCACAACTGTTTCTTCTGGTCGGTCCGGGCGAAAAACACGAACTGAGTACAGGCAAGACAACATGCGTTGGCCGCGCACCGGGAAACCATATTCTGTTGAATGACGCACTCGTCTCGCGCCGGCATGCAGAGTTCATGTTTGATGCAGACACTTTTTTTGTGCAAGACCTCAACTCAAATAACGGCACGTTTGTCAATGACGAACGCGTTGCCAGTAAACGTCTGAAGCACGGTGACCGCATCCGCTTTGGCTCGCATATCTACGAATACCGAGTACAAGCCAATATTGATGCGCAAACAGACACCGCATTCGACTGTACAGAAACGATCTCCGGTGCAAACGCTTCGGCCTTCCAGTGCCCGCGCGATGATTTCCGCGGCGTTCTCGGAACGGTCAAGCTGGTGGAACTTTGCCAGCTGCTGCAACTCGGTGTCCGGACAGGTTTGCTGTCCATTCAGGATGATAGCGGTAAAAAATCGCTGCTTTATTTTCTAAAGGGCGAACTGACTGGAGCAGAAAACGCGCAAGGCAGTGGCGATGGTGTAATCTGTTCCATCCTGCAGCTGACCACAGGGCAGTTTGTCTTCACCAACGGCGACTTTACGCCAGCGCAGCTTTTGAAAAACAAAACATCGTTCTATCTGCTTGATGCCATGCGCCAGCAGGATGAAACGTGATTAAGCCTTACGATAGCAAACAACTATAAAACCGCGCATATTTTGCCACAGGTCATAAACAAAAAAACGAAAGCCCGATCCAGCATCTGATCCGTCTGTGGCTGCAATACGCCGAGTACCTGCTGCGTGATCAGAACCTACGGATCACCGAGATCGCTGGGAAGGTAGGCTATCCTGACTTTTATTATTTTTCACGCCTCTTTAAAAAACACACCGGCTGCAGCCCAATGGCATTCCGCAAACAACTTAGAAATACAGAGTAGACCTCTAATAAAACAACAACCCGCCATTTTTGAATATTCGACATCTTCACTTTTTTTTCTGTGTGACAGGATGAAGATTCGGCTTACGATAATGGTATAGGGATTGCTCAATCTTTTTCGAAGCACCATCTGAAACCGGTTATGTCGGGGCCGATTTCGTTCACGTATTCGATCCATTTAAGAAAGGAGATTGCCATGCGTACCATTCTTCGCGGTATCACATTTATTTTCTGCTTCATCCTCGCGTCGCAACTGTTAATTGCTGAAGAAGTTACCGAAGTACCCTTCACAGAAGGCGGACAGCCGCCAGCTGCTGAAGACGGTTATGCGTGGTGCCTGATTACCAAACCTGCAACATTCAAGACCGTTTCCAAACAAGTTGTTGTTGCACCAGCAGCGTCCTATCTTGAAACAGTACCGCCTGAATATGGGACAGAAACAGAGAAAGTTCAAATTGCTCCGGCTAAAAAACGCGCGATTTATGTTCCTGCGGAATGGAAAACAGAAACATTCAAACAACTGGTTGAAGATGCCCACACGGAATACAAAATCGTTCCGCCTGTGTACGAGTGGGTTGACGTATCCGTCGAAGTTGCGCCTGCCTATAACGACGCAACGTACAAAGCAGCACAGTATGAAATGAAAACGACCGAGATTGAAGTCAAACCTGACCGCGCGATTCCGCACAAAGCACAGTGCACAAAAGGCAACACCTGCTATAGCGTTTGCCATTGTCCGGCTGAAAAAGCAAAGTTGATGGTCGAAACGCTGAAAGAAGACGGCTCGGTTGAGTCAGTTCCCGTTGCACCTGTCATGGATTCGATCCGCTACCGCAAACTGATCAACGACGCCCATGTCGAAGAAGTGAAGGTCGAAGCCAAGTACATCGACGTCACCCGCAAAGTGCTGGTCACGCCCGCGACTTATCGCTTTGAAGACATCGATGCGAAGTTTACCGATGTCGAAAAGATGGTCATGACCACCCCGGCCAGCCAGAAGACGGTTGAAATCCCTGAACAGATCCAGACTCTAGTCTCGACCGAACTCGACCAACCGGCAGCACGCGTCTGGCGTAAAATCCCGATGAAATGCTGCGACAAGCCGGTTGAGCTAATGAAGAAGTACGGCTGCATTCCGGGTGCCGGTGAATAAGAAACAACGGCATTGAAACATGCTAGGCAGTAACGTTTGACTGCGCCGTCAACATTTCAGATACCACATTATCGCGTGCGGAGCTTGCCTTCACCGGCTCCGCACGGTTGGAGGTTTCACCATGGCAAAAATATGGAAAACCACCCTGCCGGTACTGCTGATCCTCTCGGTATTTTCATTCATCCTCAGCATACCTGCGCACTACGCACAGCAGACCCAGAGCCGCTACGGCTGCATCCCCAAAGGCGTCACGCTCGAAGGTGCCGCAGCCGGAATTCCTGAACTCAAAGAAGTCACATTCGACAAAACGGGCAACCGGTTTATTCTGAACGGAAACGTTCTCTATAACTCGCCGCTGCCCAACGACCAGATGGTTCTGATTCTGCGCGCGGTTTATAAGGACGACCGCCTCGGCGTTTCGTACAACATCACCAATGACAACTCTGTCGTTTTCGGCGCACTCAGTTCACGTGGCAAAGTGACTGACGCCCTGACCCGTACAGACCTGTTACTGGCAGCAGTCATCTTCGGATGGGACCAGTATCTGAAAGACGTAACGCTGCCGAATGAGTATGTCCCGCAAAAAGTTCCGTCGGGGACCAATACTGTCGGCTTCTTTGTCTTTGACAAATATCTGTTCGCGGTCAAAGAGAACCAACTTGTCAATGTATCCTCAACCGTAACCCCGCACATCTTTCCGGTCGTCAGTACAACCGTCAAAACCGCGGGGTTCAAACTGGATGAGGACGCGTTAAAGCGGGACGACTACCTGACTCAGGAGCATCAGGCAAATCTACGCGAGATCTACGCAAACCTCGCCGCCTACAAGGCACTGGAACCTGTTGCGATGACCATCAAGGTCGGTGAAGCCGCTTCGTTTGCGCGATATCTGCGGGACTCGAAAATCGAGTTGAAGCCGCTTCTCAAACAGATGTAATGAGGTACGTGCAGAAGAAGCAAGAAGCGCTGATGATCGTTTTACAATTAATTCAATACGAAAACAGGTTGCCCGCCATATTCCCTTGGCAGCAACCTGTTTTTTATTTCGGAAACGTACTCAGCAATGAAATGAAGAATGTTCAGCTTCCGGTCAACCCGACAGCCATCGCCAACACCGTCATCAGCGCTGCAATAAGTCCATACACAACCATCGGCAGAACGGTCTTCTTGATAATCAGACCTTCGGATTTTTCCAGACCAAGGATACTGCAGACGGCGACGATATTGTGAATACAAACCATGTTCCCCATGGCTCCGCCTACAGACTGCAGCGCCAATACCGTCGTCCGGCTGAGACCCAGTTGCATTGCAACCGAGTCCTGAATCCCGCCGAATGTCAGGTTCGAGACTGTATTCGATCCTGAGAAAAATGAACCGAGTGCGCCCATATACGGAGCGCACCAGACCCACGCACCGCCAACATTCGAAGCGAGTGAACGGCCAATCAACATGACGCATGAATTCTCGCCCCCCATCATCAGGAGCTTGACAAACACAAGCGCACCCATCAATGCCATAATGGGATTTTTCATCCGGTGCCACGACTCGCTCCACGCAAGAGCCGTAGACTTTCGGCTCATACCCAGCACCGCGACAGAAATACCCGCAACCAGAAAGAACGGAACCAGAGACGGCACATACAGCAGCTTATGCGTCCAGCTGGTTGCCGTACCCAAAATGCCCTCAAGCGTCACCGACAACGACGGGCTGACCTTGAGCATACCGAATGAACCAAGAGCGACCTGTTTACCGCCGCTGCTGCTGCTGATCAACGCCTTGATCCCAAGCTGAGGAATGCGGGTAAGGATCAAGATCAGAACCGTTCCCCATAACGGGAAAAATGCGGAGACGACTTTCGGAGGCAGCGGGACGTGAGGAGCAGGTTCTTTTTCCAACCCGATATTCCGGCTGGCAAGCCATGCGGAAACCGGCAAGCCGATAGCACCGCCCAGAATCGACGGGAACTCATAGCTAAACCACGACAGGACAAGATAAGGAATAACACAAGAAAAAACAGACAAATAGATATAAACAATATTCTTGCGGATCTCTTGCCATCCGGCGACAACCCGCAAGGCAAACAGCGGCAGCACACACGCCACAACCGTATGCAGCAGCGCCGTTTTTACACCAAGAATACTTAATTCGGAATCCGTCAGTACAGGTTTTAGTGTCGAAAAACCATACCAGGTTGGCGTACCGACCGCCCCGAAGGACACCGGAACAGAATTGAAAACCAGACAGACCACCGCCGCCTGAAACGGCCGTACGCCAAGACCGACCAAAATCGGCGCGGCAAGTGCCGCAGGCGTACCGAAGCCGCTTGCACCTTCAATCAAAAAACCAAACGCCCACGCAACCAGCATCACTTGCGCAATCCGATTGCCGCTGATCCGGTTCAGGCACACACGGATCGTCTCCAGCGCACCACTGTGCTCCATGGTTTTAAAGAGGAAGATCGCTCCCCACACGATTGAAATCGGCGTTAACGCCGACAACAGCCCGCCCAGAACGCTTGCATGGACCTGATTCGGATCTGCGCCAAACCACCCAAGTTTAATACAGTACATAATCAGCGCAACCAGCGGCAGCGCCTTCTGTGATGGCACCGAATTCTTGCGGGTCATGATATAGATCAAAAACAAAATCGGTGCGACACTAAAGAATAGGTCATTGGCGACCCACGACTTCACAATATCCATTCTGACGAATTCCTGTATTTTACGACATTACAACGACATTAAACGAAAACGACATCCACCCAATCAAACGATTTATTCATGCCTATTATTTCCGCGCGGCGCCGGTCAAAACAGCCGTCAGATTTGCCGCCGCTCGGTCAACCGACAGGCGCATCGCCTCACGCACATCATCGCCGGCGCGAAACATCGGACAGCTTGAACCCATCGCCGCAATCACATTGTTACCCGGCCCGAGAATCGCATGTGCATATGCATATTGGTCTGCGTCATTGGACGACATCGCCTCGGCAATCATCGTCTTGCGGATCTGCTCAAACTCAGCTTCCCACTCCTCAGACGTCTTCTTATGAACTTGATGTTTTTTAATACACTCCTGCCGACGCTCAGGAGACGCAAACGCCACCAGAATCCGGCCGGTAGCCAGCTGCAGCGCATCATCCCATACCCACTGCGGATAGTGGATAGTCACCATATGCTTGCCCGGTTCAAACGCGACCAGTTTTGCCTGGCTTCCGATCAGCACCGACATTGATGCGCTCTCTTTGGTTTCTTCCGCAACCTGCGCCAGTACCGGCTGCGCCAGACGTGCCAGCATCGTCAGCGACGCGCCGCGTGCCAGCATCACAGCCAGCGCAGGCCCCGGCTGATAACGCCCCGATATGTTCAGCAGATACTGCCGCGACGACAGTGTCCGTAAAATATTATGAACAGTCGCTACATGAAGTCCGACCTTCTGGCTCAACTCACTGACGCCGATCTCGCCGGAATCAACAATACATTCCAGTATCGTCAGCGCCCGTTCCAGACACTGCACCGTATTTTCGCCGCTTTTTCCTGCCATAAAGCTCCTGCTCTGACCTGTGTAACGTCCCTTATTGAACATGATCCAGTCTCACCGACCGAAGCCACTCACCCAGCCCTACCGACCAGTCATATTATCATATCAGCCGCTTATTGTATTACAATAAGGATTTTCAGGATTAAGGAAATCTTTCCTGCCAAAGGCGAGAAGAAAAAAGGATGGCAGTACACGCATTAAACAATTTAACCCATGAAAAGAAAGCACCTTCCACGATATGCAGAAGGTGTTTATGACAGTTATATTGATCTGATTAAGAGGAAAATCAGGCAATCGCCTCGACGGTCTCTGACGATTCCGCCTCAGAAGGAAGATAGATCCGCTTGCCCATCTCAATTTGCGCCGGATCACTTGCACCCGCAGTTGACTCCTCAGACTCCATATCCTCAGACACTTCATCAGCATCATCGACGACAGAAGTGGTTTCAAGCAATCCCGTATCAGTTGCATCCAGTGCAGAAGAATCACTATTCGTGGAACTGTAGCTGTAACTCAGGCTGAAGCTATAGGTCGACTGAATCGAGAGCTGCGACCATGAACGTGACATGCTGTAGGATGCGGTCAGTGTGGCGTCGATTTGCCATGAGTTGTCGCTTTCATCAGACGACTCTATCGAAACTACAGCGTCATCGTCACTCGCTCCGGAAACAAAATCCTCAAGGCCCTGAAATACCAACTCATGCGTCTGATCAACGGTATCCTGCGCATATTCACTCAAATTTCCGAGAATATCCATCGCCTGATCAAAGCCCTTCTGGATGGCCTCACCGATATAATCTGCAAATGCCTGACGGGCTTCCTCAGTGTCACCCATTTCCTGATATGCGTCGCTCATTTCAAAGAAGCTGAGGGCAAAGTCGAGGATCCGTTCTGCTGTGGCTTCCGGAGAAAAATACTCTGAGAGTGATGTCGCGCTATCGGTCTGTCCTGCCCCGCCTGCGCCGTAATATGACTGCAAATACTCGAGACTTCCGGTATACGAAAACGACATGGATCTCGTAGTCGTACCGGTGGAGGTTGTGATCGATTGCACGATGCTGATATTCAACTCAACCATGACCTTACCCGATGAGATACTCTGAATATCTTCTTCAGATAACCCCATTTTTTCAAGAATCGCATCGCGGAGCGCAAAGCTGTCTTCCAGACTGTCAGACTCAGTCTCCACAACCGCTGAGGATTCATCTTCCTCTTCGGTTGCAATGTTTGCGGCGGCAGCTTCCGCTTCATCCGAAATCGTCACGGAATCCGTCTCCACTTCTGCCTCCGAACAGTCAGCGCAGCCGTCAACCTTGCTGGAGAGCTGATTTAGAAACGAACTGCCCTTGTTCTGATTCGATGAAGCGAGATTACTGAAATAACCGTATTCCGAATCCGATGTGGTGAAATTCCCGATTGTTGTGAGGCTCATCCTGACTCCCTCCCTGAACTTTCCCTGATTTCGTTCGACACCAACATTATCGGACGCAAACGCCGCGACTTTACTTATTTATAATATTCACAGAACACATTACTACAGAAGGCAATACAGCGCGCACAGCGCACATAAAGCCACTAATGGAAGGTAAAAAAAGGCTGAAATTTGGGGAGAACTCAGCTGAGTCGGTCGCGGTAATCGGCGTAGCCAAATGTGCGGACAACATCAATGCTGTCGGTATCCGGTTCGTAAAGGGCAATTGACGGTAGGCGAACGCCGTTGAAGGTCGTGGTCTTGACCATCGAATAGTGGATCATATCGGTAAAGATCAGACGCGTACCGATTTTGAGCGGTTCGTCAAACGAATACTGCCCGATCACATCACCAGCCAGACACGTCAGCCCGCCCAGTTTATAGGTATACTTTTTCTCCCCCGGTTGTCCCGAACCAACAATATGCGGGCGGTACGGCATCTCGAGAACATCGGGCATGTGCGCCGACGCAGAGGTGTCGAGGATCGCGATATCCATCGCGTTATGGACAAGATCCAGAACCTCCGCGACAAGAATCCCGGTATTGAGTGCGACTGCCTCCCCCGGCTCCAGATACACCTGCACGCCATATCTTTCATGGATCTGATTGACGGTTTTGACCAGTGTCTCGACATCATAATCGGGGCGGGTGATGTGGTGGCCGCCGCCGCAATTCATCCATTTCATATTTTTGAGATACTTGCCGAAGTTTTTGTCAACGACCTGCCACGTGCGAGCGAAGGCGTCCGAGTTTTTCTCGCACAGGTTATGGCAATGCAATCCGTCAATGCCCTCCAGATCCTGTCCCTCAAAATCACGGAGCATCACCCCAAGACGCGACCCTGCCGTACAGGGGTCATACAATGCAGTCTCCACCTCCGAGTGCTCGGGATTGATCCGGATGCCGCAGCTGACAGGCTTGCCGCTCAAACGGATCGCATCACGGTGACGCTCCCACTGGGAAAACGAGTTGAATGACATGTGATCCGAATAGAAGATGTAGTCAGCAATCTGCTCGGGCTTGTAAGCCGGTGCGTAGCTGTGGACTTCGCCGCCGAAAAGCTCTGCGCCAAGACGTGCTTCATCAGGGCTGCTGGCGCAGACTCCGGCCAGATAGTCGCGTACCACCGGAAAGGCTTTCCACAGAGCAAAGCCTTTGAGCGCTAAAAGGATTTTCGCATGCGTCTGGTCCTGCACCTGTTTCAGCAGCGCCAGATTCTTGCGGAGCAACCCGAGGTCACACACAAAACAGGGCGACGGAAACCGCGACAGATCCACGTTCTCAACCGTCTTCTCAACCATCAGCCCCTCCCTTTCTCTTTTCCCGCAAACAATCAAAATATTTTACCGCAAACCGGATGATAGACCACTCACCATAAACAAGGGCTTTCTCCCAACCGGATCAAGCCCCTGCATTATCAAAAGATTACATCCAACCGCATAGAAAAAAGCCAATCCTAGAGCCAGTTGATATGCCAAGGAAGGCCGTGGAGGTTCAGCTTGTCCATGAACGGCGTCGGGTCAAACTGTTCCATATTATACACACCAGCCTGTTTCCACGTCTTGTTGAGAATCATCATCCCGCCGATCATCGCCGGAACGCCTGTGGTATAACTGACCGCTTGCGCGCCGACTTCCTTATTGCATTCGGCGTGGTCGCAGATGTTGTAGATGAAACACTTCTTCGTCTTGCCGTCCTTGACGCCTTCGATCAGGCAGCCGATGCTGGTCTTGCCGGTGTAGCCCTTGGCAAGGCTGGCCGGATCAGGCAGCAGCTTTTTCAAAAACTGGATCGGAATCACCGGATGGCCTTCGTAATCGACCGGATCGATCCGCGTCATGCCGACGTTCTGCAAAACGCGCAGGTGTGTCAGGTAGGCTTCGCCAAACGTCATCCAGAAACGGATACGCTTGAGTCCCTTGATATTCTTTACAAGAGACTCTTCCTCCTCGTGATAGAGCAGAAAGGATTTCTTCACTCCAACGCCGGGATAGTCAAAATCCCACGTCTGGCTCATCGGCTCGATCTCGATCCATTCGCCGTTTTCCCAGTATTTGCCCTTCTGGGTGATCTCGCGGATATTGATCTCGGGGTTGAAATTGGTCGCAAACGGATGTCCATGGTCGCCCGCGTTGCAGTCGAGGATATCGATATAGTGGATTTCATCAAACAGCTCTTTCTGCGCATAGGCACAGAAGACGTTGGTAACCCCCGGATCAAAGCCGCTGCCTAACAGCGCCATGACGCCAGCATCCTTGAACTTGTCCTGATAGGCCCACTGCCACTTGTACTCAAATTTCGCCTCGGTCGGCGGCTCGTAGTTGGCAGTATCGAGATAGTCAACGCCAGTCTCCAGACACGCGTCCATAATCGACAGGTCCTGATACGGAAGCGCAACGTTGATCACCAGATCCGGATTAACTTTTTTGATCAAGGCAACGGTCTCGACTACATTGTCGGCGTCCACCGCAGCGGTATCAATGGTGCGGTCGGTGCGTTCTTTAATTGACGCGGCGATGGCCTCACACTTACTGACGGTACGGCTTGCGAGTGTGATTGTTTCATAGACTTCCGGCACCTGCGCGCATTTGTGTGCGACCACACACCCCACCCCACCGGCACCAATAATCAGGACATTGCCCATCAAACGACTCCTTTTTTCTCATCAAAAGAGTGGCCAAGCCACGCACCCCAATCATATTCCTCTATTTTTTATTCAACCCACCCAAACCAAAGGGCACGCATTTTAACAAAGATCAGTTACGAAAGAAAGAGCGGCTCGTTTTTTTTTCATTTGGCCGGTCAGATTATTCCCTACCTTAACCAGACAATCCACAACACGACGAGCAACACGAGAAAATAAAAAAGCCCACGGATTACTCCGCAGGCTTTCGTATCGGGGCGAACCCCGTTTTCTGACGTGGCGGAGAGAGAGGGATTCGAACCCTCGGATGGGACAAGCCCATCACAGGCTTAGCAAGCCTGCGCATTCGACCGCTCTGCCATCTCTCCGCAAATCGGAACTACTAACTCTAAAGTTCGCAAGGCGAATGTCAAGCAGTTTTATAAAAAGTATCGCTTAAACATTTGCCTGACCGTACAGTTTCCGAAAAAACTGCTGCAAAACGGTCGTTTTCAAAATCTTACATCTGAAGAATACTGCCACCGCCCATGCCGCCAGCCATCTTGCCGTCCGCGACCACGATCTTCGATGCTTCCTGCCGCTGCATCTCACGAGCCTGCTCGATCATGTCGTGCACAGCCTGCTCGACCGCTTCCGGGAACTTTTCCATCGCTTCAGCAATCGTTTTCGCCTCAATCGGTGCGTGAATCGGAATCGGCCCCATCTGGCTCATGACCTGTGTCTGGCCGACAAACTCTTTTTCACGGGAAGGGTCTTCGCTACCGTCGGCTTTCACCGGCACCATCACACGGATTGTCGCCACGCGGCGGTCGGTATAGCTTTCTTCACGATACAGGTTATTCACATCCGGCTTCATTTCGCCTTTGATGTCCATTTCATCAGATGCCATTTTTTCTCCAGACAGTCGGGACAAACACATCCCGCAGGTAACAGATTCAATCCACCCGGCAACAGACAGTCACCCATCTTCCCGCCGCAGTGTCCAAGCAACAACTATAACGGATTCTCAGAAAACACACAATATTTTTACGATAAATCCCCTGTAGAAAAGCCCCGTGCGCTCTATTCCTCCGGCTGCATATGAACATAGATACTAAGCAAACCGAGCGCACCATTCCGTTCAAACACAGGCAAAAGACGCTCCTGAATCGGAAGCATTGCCCCAAGTTCCTCATATGCATCACGGGCAAAGATATCGCGCACATGATCACCAGACGGCGCACTGTCATCGCGACAGGCCTCGTACTCCTGCAGGATCATCTGCAGGCCCTCTCCCATCCTCTCGGACTCAAGCTCATACACATCCAGCGTCCGATCCTGATCATGCAATGCAGAAGCCCAAAAAACAAACAGAGGACGGATCCACGTCGGGTCGGGACGTTTTTTTAGTTCCCAGACAACGGCATCACCAATGCATTTCTGACGTCCAGCCGAAACCAATCCGAACAGCACCTGCATCCGAAACCGCGTCGTCGTCAATCCTTTGTAAATAGTCAGAATATCCTCGTCCGACAACTCAGCCCCAAGTCGCAACGCGCTTTTCATTGCATTGGCACGCACTTGCTGGTCGGGACTATCCATCAACGAAGCAAGCGTCGACAACGCCTCTTGATTACTGAGAAATCCCAACGCAGTTATCGCTTCTGTCCGAATCGGAGAATCAGGACAAACCGCTTCGCGTAAAGCCGGACCGTACGCTTCCGGAATAGGCGTTTCATTGAGCATCCGGTACACCGAATAGCGAATCATCATGTCCGGTGAATCCAAAGCTTCGAGCATCCTCTCGCGACTGGCCTGCGTCGGCGCACTCATCAGACCTTCCATCATCCGTACGCGCCGCTGATTCCTGTCCATCCGCTCGACCTGTCCCATCCGCAAAAGCGTGTATAGGCTCCACGGCCGCAACATAGACAAATCCTGCGTAATCGTCCGCCGGGAATCATGCATCTTCAGCGAAAGCAGAGCCAGCAGAAACCCGAAAACCCCGAGCAGACCAAAACAATGCAGATACGGACAACCGATTGCCTGCCCCCACCGCAATCCAATCGGTTCGGTTAATTGAACCAGTCCAATGCCCAACAACGCACACAAGGCAGAATTCAGCGTATAGAGACTCGATACTTCGACCCGATGCCCCTCAGGAAGACGCCCCGACAATAACTGCGCCCATCCATTGACCATCACCGTCCAGGCAGGCACGCCCAGAATCATCAATACCGCAGCCACATATTCGTGGTGCGGAAGGGACTGGATCATACACCAGAAAAAAGACAGCACAACCATCACCGCGCCAGAGCCGAACAGTAAACTGCGGGTTGACAGACGGCTGCCGATCAGCCTCAACCCGTTACTGGCCAAAACCGCCGCAACCAACCCCAATACGGAAAAGAGAAAGATCGGCGTATTCCCCCAGCCGGAGTAATTTTTCATATAGCTGACGACATACCCGTTGAAAATCCCAAGCGGAACAATCAGTAATGTCGCCAACAAAGTTTCGCGCAAATAGTGTTGCTTGAAAACAACGCGCGCAGCTTCTTTGATCCGGCTGATCGAACTGGAGTTAAGCTGCTCCAAACGAGGCATCCGCATATAGCCCCAAGTCGCCAGAAACTGCAGCAAGGTTGCCGCTGCAAGCATCCCCACAAACGTCCACTCCTCAGACGGAAAACGATCCTGAAAACGAAAGACAAGATACGTTGCAGCAGATGCGATAATCGAACCGAAATTCCAACGCGACACGTTGCATGCCAGCAACTTCGGCAGTTCCGTCTTTGTCGACATTGCTCGGATCATCGGATAAAACGCGACCATCCCCAAAGCCCGCAGAACGAGAAATACATAAAAAACCGCAATCAGAACATAAAGTTTATAGGAATCAGACGGGAGAAACGGCAAACTCAGAAAACCGACAGCCACACAAGAACGAAGCAACCACGTCCACGCAACAACCCGGCTGACTTCACGCCCGCCCAAGACCAACGGAGCAAACATGGCTGCCAGTCCGGCGATGTACAATCCGCCATACAGAAACCCCATCTGCAAATCGTCAGCACCATAGCTGAGCGCCAGCAGAAAAATCGTCGGGCCGACAATAATTGCAGCCCCCAACGGGTTTAAAAAAGAAACAAGGATAAAATATTTCTGCGCCAACATCCGCACGTTGCGGGTTAGTCGATAAATCACGATCGCTCCACATTCATCAGTAAATCAATCACAAATACAACTGTTCTTCCACTTAGCCGTTTCAATACAAGAAAAACAATCAATCACTCTGTCTCGTCCACCTCAAGCGAGTCTCCTGCCCACGCAGCGGCGGCCTCCCAGCGCGCAACGTCTTTTAACCGTTCAACAATTGGCAGATGTTGCGTGCAGGCGTCCTCACACCTGCGGCAACGCACACACGCCTGCGCCTCCGCCTTGCGGATCGCGAGAATTCCCCACTCATGCGCAAACGGAACTTTGGAAACCATATTTTCATCAGAAGTGCCGAAGAGCTGTTTCTCATTATAGAACTGCATATACGCAGGCACGGGAATCCCGACGGGACAGTCGTCACAGTAGCCGCACCCGGTGCACATCGCATTGAGATTTTTGCCCAGCTTCTTGCGCAGCGCATCAAGCTCCTCATCCGTATATGGCTGGCAAGTATCAGCAACCCGGCAGGCCATATCAACGTGCTCGCGCGTGGAAAAACCGTTCAGGGCAACCGTAATCTGCGGGCATGAAATAATAAACCGGAGAGCCGCTTCTGTTGCGGTTTCTCCGCCTGTTGCCAGAAACTTGAACGCCTCTTCATTTTTCGGAATCGCACCACCTGCCAGCGGGTTCATTGCAACCACCCCGAGCCCTGCCTCATACGCAGCCATCACTCCGTCCCAACGGTACGGAAAGTTCAGGATATTGACCCCGAGAAGCCCGCCTTCAAACTTGCCGCTTTCGACCACGCGGCGCACTTCATTTCCCGGCTGATGGGATGAAAAGACGATATGGCGGATCTTGCCTTCTTTCTGGCACTGCAACAGGCCTTCATACTGCCCGCCCGGATTCATCGCGAGTTCAAAGTGCTCCATCTTGCGCAAACACCAGACGTGATAGAAATCGATATAGTCGGTATCCAGTTTTTTCAATGACTCGTTGACCGCGCCGATGGCTTTCTGTTTGGTGTCAAATCGCGTCGGCATCCCCTTGGTCGTCAGAAAGACCTTGTCACGAATTGACTTCGCAGCTTTGCCGATAATCACCTCGCTCTGGCTGTCACAGTAATCGGGAGCCGTATCCAGATAATTGATCCCCTGATCGACGGCATACCGAACCAGATCCGCGTTTTCATCCAGCGAACGGCTCATATCAAATCGCATTCCACCAAAACCGACTGCGGAAACCTGTAACCCTGTCTTACCGTAAGTGTTATAGATCATCACAGTAACTCCTTGTCGGGAAAAATGTTAAATTACGCACTTCCGTATTTTGCCAGCAAATCCGGACTCGTCAAGCAAAACAACGAAAAAGGCGGTCGTGTTTTGCTTCTTGGCAAGATTTTCACCCACAAATCAGAAAAATCAGGTATGATAGACCTCTCAATTTTTAGAAAGCGGCAGACAACGTTTGCCGCAGAGGAAGTGTTATGGCTTGCGCCTCGTTTTCGCACGGCAGCCCCTCGGCCAAAGAGGGGTTCACTGAACACCATGACAGAAAACAAGAGAATGCCTTTTATTGGTGAATTGAAACAAGCAACGGAAAAATAATCAGGAAGAAGTTATGCCAATAGATACAATCATCACGGTCGGCGTCATCATGCTTTTCGTGATCTCGATCATCCTGCATGAAGTGGCTCACGGCGCGGTAGCTTACTCCCTTGGCGACGATACCGCATATCTGAAGGGACGCTTGACACTGAACCCGATCAAGCACATCGACCCGATCTGGACGATCGTCATGCCGCTGATCATGTTCAAGACAATCGGCGTAGCCTTTGGCGGAGCAAAACCGGTTCCGGTCAACCCTATGCGCTTTCGCAACCCGCGCAAAGGAATGATGTGGGTCGCTCTTGCAGGACCTGTAACAAACCTGACGATTGCAATCGTTCTGGCCGGAGTTTTATTTCTGGCAAAACTGGTCGCATCCGGCGGCGTGATGACAGAAATCAACATGAACGTTTTGTCAAACGCGATCCTGATTAACCTGTTTCTGGCACTGTTCAACATGATCCCCGTGCCGCCGCTCGACGGCAGCCGCGTGCTGGCCGGGCTTGTTGATCAGAAGACGGCAATTTCGATTTACCGGTTTGAACGGTACGGGATGATGGTGCTGATCGGCCTGATCATGCTGCCAAACCTGACCAATGATGCGATTGACCCACTCGGCTCAATCGCAAAACTGGCGTTTCTGGGGGCACGGCTATTAGGCGCACCGTTTAAATAAGATCGTATAAATTATACAAAAACTTTCCGGCAGGGCTGCGCTGCGGGCATGAGGCAGCCGCCTCCGGGAACCAGTAAGGACACCACGGCGAGAAAACGATGACAATGCAACCGACGCACACCGTAAGTCTTGAGAACGTCTTCCACGGACCGCTTGACCTGATGCTGTATCTGGTCAAACGCGATGAGATCGATATCCACGACATCCCGATCAGCCACCTCACCCATGAGTACATGGCAGAGTTGGAGCGCATGCGCGATCTGGATGTCGACGTCGCCTCCGAATTTCTGAGCGTCGCCTCGATGCTGGTCGAGATCAAAAGCCGGATGCTGCTGCCGCCTGCGGAAATCGAAAACCCCGAAGACGAGGACGAAGACCCGCTGGTCGACCCCAGAACTGGCCTTGTCCAGGCACTACTTGAATACAAACGGTTCAAGGAAGCCGCAGCAGCCCTTGGCGAGATGGCTGAGATCCATGCGCTGCGTTTTGCCCGTATCGCGCCGCTTCCGGAATTTGCACCCGATCCTGACGATGCGGAAGAAGACGCCGAGGTCGCCAACGTCCTCGACCTTCTCGTCGCATTTCAAAAAATGGCACGCTCGCTCTCGGCCGGTGCGCAGGAGATCGTCAACGACGAAATCCCGACCGAAGTGCGGCTTGAGATCATGGAGAACCGGCTTCGCAAAGAGCCGCGCGTCAGCTTCAGCAGCCTTCTTTCCTCCCACCCCACCAAGGGCGAGATGGTCGGTTTCTTTATCGCGATGCTGGAGTTGATCCGCCTGAAAAAAGTTCTCGCGGAGCAGTCTGCGGACTTCACCGAAATCTATATACTGAAACGTGAACCCGAAGCGCCGGTACGCAAGAGCGGACGCATCCTGATCCAGGCGCCGTTTATCCAATATCAGCCCTGCACTGACGGCACCAGCCGGATCATAAAAGGACTGTTCTCACCGCTATCAAGACAATCTCTGACGGCCGGAGCCGCACGCCTTAACACAGCACGCACAGCTGCGTTCTTGCCGGTTGCCAGCAGGCAAGGCCCAACAGAAAAGGCGAAAGAAAACACAGGCAGGCCGCTCTCATGGCTCTCGTTTATGCCGGTGCCGCAACGCGAGCGCAAGCGTCAGATCAAACCTCTTCTGCACAAGGCTATTTTGGGCGATGAAGTCGCAAAAGAATCAGCATCGCAAAAAAGCCAGAACGGCGCTGCAATCACGTCGTCCGATCAGGCGAAAAAGATACACGTCTCGACCAGACGGCTGCCGGAGAAATCGAAAGAAAAAATCCGAACCGTTCACGATGCGCTGGGATTGGCGGTACTGATTCATCAGCAGATGAAAGACTGCGGCAAAAACGTAGTGAGTATCTTCACGTTCCCGCCTGCGGTAATCTCTGCGCGAATCAATCAAACGCTGGGAACGCTTCTGGCAATGCCCGGAAAAGTGATTGCACAATTTCCTGCCGCCGTTCCCGGACGCTGGAACAAGGCACACACGCCGCGCCAGACAAAGCATCAAACAGAGAATACGCTACCCCCCATTGAAACAACGTCGATGGACGGAGTCATTATCCATCACCGCTGTGCCTGCTGCCATGACGGGGAACAAAACGTCCGCTCAGACAACGACTCATCGGCAAAACCGCAACCGCGCGGCAAGGCAGCGTTCTTCGCCTCTTTCCGCAAAGACATGTCCCCTGCCCTTGACGCAAAGCTGAACTCGCAAACTGCTCTCTGCAAGTTCGGCAGCAGAACCGGCCATATTGCGGCTTTCCCTACACCGGCAACACCCCGGCACAGCGGCCTTACGAAAGCCTCCGCTTCTTCAATCCGCAGCAGTCTGGCAAGCCCGGTCGGGGCAGTGCGCCGTAAACGGTAAAGGACACATCGTGAACGCACGCGCCCGCATCCACCGCCCATCTTGGATGAAAACCAGCTGGTTCAAACGGACCTGCACGGTACTCATCGTGCTGCTCGCGCTGCGGATGCTGATCCTGATTGTCCCATGGATGCTGGATCTGAAAACGCTCCGGCGTGAGATGGAACTGTGGGCAAACCAGAGCCTTCGCAATACCGCGCCAGTTTCGATCGGCAGTATCGACTTTGCGGTCAACCTCATGGGCACGGGCAAGCTCTGGCTGCATGACCTCGAAATCGAAGCGCCGAACCAAATCGAATTCGACCACCCTCTTCTGACGGTCGGCCGGATCAAGGCACTGGCGCCGATCAGCGGAATTCTCGGCATCTCGCGCTGCACGCCGCTTCTGGAATGCAAGGATATCGACCTGAGGCTGGAATGGAACGCTGACGGCGAATGTAACATCGACCACTTCCTCAGCCCTCTGGATGAACCCAAACCTGCCGGAGCATTTCCCCTGCTAAACTTCCGCGCAGCAGATGCAGACCTATCACTGCGCCGGTTGCGTTTCCGGCTTGAGCATCCGGAACTGGCCGCCGCCCTGATGGTGCAGTTAAAAGGAAAATTGCACCTGAAGCCGTCAGCAAAAACAGACGGAACAACAAAAGAAGACGCAGCCACTCACACAGGCAAGATTCGTGACATCGTCGTAGAAGGGCAGTTTGAGCCGACCGAACTTACCGGCTACCCGGCCGGTGCACCGTTCATCCACCTGCCTTCCTTCCGGATCAGAATCCCGGAACAACCACAAGATATACACTGGTCAAGAGCAATTGAAAGTCTTGTTTTGACCGTCCGGGAGCTTCCGTTAAAACTCGTCGGACTTCTTCTGCCCAAACAGCTGCGACCGGAAACCAACATGCGTCTGGACGGGAAGATCAATGTCGCCGCTGGCCGGATCGCTGTCGAAGGTACCATCAAAGGACTCGACCTGCCGTCGTTTGATATTCAGCAATCCAGTCCACTCCGGCTACACGCAAACCCGCAGGAAAATGGGATGCTCTGCACACTTGAGTTGGGAAAAAGCACCTCGCCTGCTCTTACGGCAGCCTTTTCAATCACCGATGAAAAAACACCGCTGGCCCTAACAACGGAGTTCTGCAATTTCGACCAGTTATCCACGTTAGATACAATCTGGAAGCGCTTGCGACCGGGGCTGCAATCGGTATCCGTGAATGCAAAACGCCTGCGGATTTTCGACACGGACATTCAAGATGCCACAGCAATCCTCTCGATCGGTGACGCAGAAAAAAGCGGCGATCCCCTTACCATTCAGGCAGTTTTTTCCGATGGCTCACTATTGTGCAAAACAGATATGTGGCGCCCGACTTCGGATAAAATCGAAACCATACCGTGGACAATTCAACTGAATGAAGTCAGCCTGAGCGCACTACAGTCTGAGTTGAGGCTGCCGTGGCTACAGCTGATTGGCCTCAGTCCTGAAGCAACCGGAAAAGGCACGGTCAACCTCAGTCCCGTTGTCGGAGACAAAAATACAGAAGACAACACGCCTTTGCAAAACCGCTGGCAGTGCCAGATTGCCTTCACAAACGTTATTGTCCCACTCAGTAACAGTGGAAGCATCTGGCGGGAGTTGGCGAGTATCCCGGAAGGACTGCAGGAAACAGAGTCACTCCGGCGCAAGGCGCTGAATCTGCAAGAACCGCCTGCTCCCCCGGCATCATTACCCAAATCGATCCGGTTTACCAGTATCAATGTCGCTCTCGAACGGTTTGAAGACGGGGCAGTCCGAATCCAGTCGGTTGTCGGCCTAAGTCCGGAACTCGGCACCATCGTCGGCGGCGGACAAAGCCTTGCTGACGGATCGTTCCGCTTGGCATTGACCCTGCAACAATCTTCCACTCCAGTAGACCGGCCGATCCTTTCTGACGAGATCAATAAAGCGATTGCACAAATCTCCGAGCGCGAAGGACTGCGGATCGACTTTTTAATCACCGTGCCAACAGCAGAGTCACCCGCAACAACCACACCGGCGCGCAAATATGTCGAAAGCATCTTCAAACTTTGGACAGAAGAGCAGGCAAAACAACAAGCCGCTTCGGCGGAAGCTGCGAAAGCAGGGCAAACATCGCTGCAAAACAACACGGAACCGGAAGGGCCAGAACTGAGCGACCACCCGCCTGCGCTCGTACCGATTCAGCCGAAGGACACTCCGTCGGCATCCGGCCAACCGCAAGAGAATACGCTCAAGAACGGAAGTGGGCAGAAAACAGATCTGGCACCGGAACTTCTGCCAGAGCCCACCCCGTCATCAGACCTCACCGCCCCGCAAAAAACACAGGAGACAACACCATGACCGGACTCGGTGCCTCCCACTACGTGGGCACAATCCTGGGAATCCCGGTGCGGATCATGTACGCGCTCTACATCATTGTCGGCGTAATGGCTTTTCAGTACTTGGCAGCAGGCAGCCTTATCGGGACAATAGCGATCCTGTGCGTACCCGTGTTTGTCTATCTGCATGAAATGGGACACAGCCTTGCCGCCCGTAACGCAGGCCAGCATGTTCACGGCATTCTGCTCCATCCGTTCGGCGGATTTGCGGAAACATCCGGAGGAAGCCACCCGGGGGACGAAATCGTCATCGCCCTTGCCGGGCCAATGGTCAGCCTGATACTGGCGATGCTGGGATTTGTCCTGTCGAATCTTCTGGGCGGCCCGTTCGGCGGCTCCCTTGGCCTTTTTTTTCAGATTGTTTTTTCGTGGAACCTGATGTTGGCGATATTTAATCTTCTGCCGATCTTTCCAATGGACGGCGGGCGCGTAGCGATGGCGGCGGTTACATTATATAAGGATGAAGCCACCGCAATCCGCTGGATGAAAATCATCTCCCCAATCGGCTTTGCGCTGCTGGTGCTATACGGTCTTGTCCGCTTGCGCAGTGGAGATTTCGGCGGTGTGTCGATGGTAGTCATTGCCGTAATCCTATACCTGAACGGCTCACAGGAACTGGCTATGCGCTCAGGATATTCTGGCTATTCCGGTTACACTGGCGCAGATCGCGGATACGCCGACTCGCAGAATTATTCAACCCGCGGCGGCACAGGGCGGCTCTATGCCAACTATGAAGCAAGGCAGGAGAAGAAAAAGCAACAGCCGGGGCCGATCAAACGTTTTTTAAATGGTTTTTCCGCTCGTGCAGCAGCGAAAAAGAAAGAAAAAGACGATGCACTCAAGGCAGAAGTTGATCGAATCCTTGACAAAGTCAAACAAGATGGGTTGAATAGCTTAACGCCGGAAGAACGTGACACGCTCAACCGTGCCAGCCAGCAGCTACGCGATCAGTAAACCGCTCTGCAGGCCCGAGGCCACCCGGATGGTTTTGCCAGCTTCCGAATCTGGCAGAATTATGTTTTCTTATAAATCGTGTCCCGTGGCTCACATATGCATTAGCATGGGAAAATAGCCCGGTTATCGCACAGCAGTGTCATGTTTCTTGGTAGCAACTGTCAAGATTTGTGAACAATAATCCTTGACGAAGACCTATGAAAACTCTATATATGGAGAAGTCATGGCCAAAAAAACGCGCCGTCAGTCGCAAAATACGCGGTACATGCAACAGGTTTTATTGCGGCTGCGGGAATATGATCTGGATGAAGTCCGTGGCTTGTGTCAGAAATATCTGATGCAAAAAGGACGCATGCCGGTCATTGACGAGGAAGATGAAATTGAACTGGACGACGACGATCCGGCATTGCTGGAAGCCGCTGCTCAGGCAATCAGTGATGATGACGATGAGGATGATGATCTGATCCTGCTGCGCCGCCAACAGCAGGAGCCGGAAGAAGAAGAACCCGAACCGGAAGAAGATGAAGAAGATTTCGGTGAGTATCCCGGTGACCATCATTTGGAAGAAGACGACGGACTGGATCTGGATGAAATTCTGAAAGAATGACCGCTGACGCAACACTTCCGATCGTAGATGGTTATGAACTGATCCGCCCCGTCGGCGTTGGCTCGCTGGGGCGTGTTTATTTAGCCAAACACCAGCGCATGAACCGCGACGTAGCGCTGAAAATCCTTCACTCCCACGTGTGCGAGCGCCCGGAAATTGTCGAAAATTATATTCTGGAGGCACGCGCTGTCGCCAAGCTCAGCCACGCGCATATCGTACAGGGCTATGACGCAGGCGAAGATAATGGTCATTACTTCTTCGCAATGGAATATCTCAGCGGCGGCACCTTCTCCGACAAGCTGGCAAAAGACGGCCCGATTCCGGTTAAAGACGCGATGGTCTATCTGTATCAGGTCGCAAGCGCTCTGGCGCACGCATGGCAGCAAAAAATCATCCACTGTGATTTGAAACCGGCAAACCTGATGCTCAACGAACGCGGGGAGTTAAAGGTCACCGATCTGGGGCTGGCACACTTTCAGTCAGACACAACCGACGTGGACTCAGCCTCATCCGGACGCCGCGTTGTGCGCGGGACTCCGCACTATCTTTCCCCCGAGCAGATCAAAACGCCGGACGACCTTGATTGCCGCAGCGACCTGTATTCACTGGGTGCCACGTTTTATCACTTACTTACAGGTAAACAACCATTCAGCGGGGAAAACAATAAGGCAATCATTCTCGCACGTCTGAAAACATCCCCGCAACCGATTGCCGAACTGCGCAAGGACTTGCCGAAAGAACTCAGCAAGCTGATCGACCAGATGCTGGAGCGAGAACCTGAAGACCGGCCTCAAACGGCAGAAGAAGTGCAGGAGCGGCTGTTAGACGCAGGGCTTGACCCAAAAGAAGCGGGCGATATGGCTGCAGCTGTTCGCTTGGCACAAACCCGTTCGTCGTCCAAGAAGACACAGCCTAAAGGCAAAACCCGTACCGGTATCACCCGCACAGGAATGAATGCAGCAGAGCGCGGACATACCGATATTCATGCCCATTCAGGACGCCATCAAACACCGGTCAAGCTCTACTACGGAATCGCCGCCGGACTGGCACTACTCATGCTTTTCATGATTCTATACGCCCTCATGACGGCCTGATCTTGGCGATCCCATGGTGAACGGGCTAAATCCATTTCTCAGCCAACGGCCATCGTTCCTTCGTATTCTCGTATTGTTTCAATGCAGATTCAGTTTTGCCCCTGAAGGAATTTCACTCATTCGTATTGTCATATTATTTCCTGCGATCATTCTGCTACTGCTCTCTAGCGGATGCAACAGTAATGAAGATTGCACAAAGCAACAACGTGATAATTTTTCCCAGATTCGCGCATCTCTTCAAAAAAGAATCGAACCGGCAAAATGCAAAGAGATCGAGCTTATCCCGATACAGCAGGATAACGGCATATTTGTCGCAGTATATCACCATATGAACCATTGGGCAGAGGATGCCGTCCTTCTCCGTTACCGCGAAAAGCAGATTGAATGGACTACACGCATACCGCAAACCGCACAGTCAATCCCCTCAGTCAAGAAATTGCAGCTAAAAGGCTTTACCGATCCCATCATTGAGATCATTGAAGAAACACACCAAGGCAACGGCTTTCTTTGTCTCTATCGAATCGAAGACAAACAACTTCATCCCCTTTTACAAACCAAGCTGCTGGATCAAGGAACCGATGGCATCGGTTTTCGCGGAGGGAGGATCAAAAATGAATATCGCGATATGAATTCAGACGGTTTCGATGATGTCCTGCTCAGCGGTCTTATCGACCATTTCAACGACGATAACGAATCAAGTCGGCCAGACCTCACGGAAACATATCAAAAAATATTTTTCTGGAATCAACTTAACCTGACATTTGCCGAATCCATTCCCATAGAATAACGCTACGCAAATATGGCGGACTATATAAATCTGAAACCGAAATTTGACTCACCGAGTACCTGCGTATATGATGGAAACGGAGAAATCGGATATCCCGCCACAAAATACAATTTGCTATAATTCTCTGCCTTCGCGGCTCGTTTTTTCCTAGCTGAAGCCTACAGATTCAGCATCAATGACGCGTTTCTTCATTCGCAAAATCTGAAGACATCACTGCAGATCTTTTTCAGCAGGGATGTTATTTTCTGGATACGGGCGTAAACCCGCCATGCCACCGAAAAAACGCGTCTGATCAATCCTGCGGTTATGAATCGGTGGTTGCTGATTCATCGGAAGAATCACCTGCATACTCCTGAATCGGCAACCGGACAGTAAAGGTTGTCCCCTGCCCCGGCTCGCTTTCAACCTGAATGACGCCGCCATGATCTTCAATAATCCCGTGCGAAATGGATAGCCCCAATCCAGTGCCTTTTCCTACGTCTTTAGTTGTGAAAAACGGATCAAAGATAAACGGCAGCACGTCCGGATTGATCCCGCAGCCGGTATCAGAAATCCGGATCAGCACCTCAGCATCTGTCGCTTCTGTACTGATCGTAATTGTACCGCGTTCTTCGATCGCATGCGAGGCATTGACCAGCAGATTCATAAAGACCTGGTTCAGTTGCCCCGGATTACAATAAAGCAGCGGGATCGGCTTCAGATCCTTGACCACTTCACATTTATATTTGAGTTCATTCCATACAACCTGTAACGTCTGCTCGATCCCCGCATTCAAATCCGCCTGCTCGCGCTTGCTGCCTTCGACGCGCGAGAAACTCTTCAGGCTCTGTACAATATCGCGCACCCGAACCGCCCCTTCCGATGATTCCTTGAGCAAACTCACCGCATCCGGTAAAATAAATTCCAGATCAGAATCTGCACGCGCCGTTTTAAGTTTTGACAGAATAAGCGGGATGTCGGCCTCATCGCCATTCCGGACAGCATCCTCCAGCGACTCCTGCAGCCGGATATAATCGACAAATGAAGACATATAGTCCTGCATCGTCACGAGATTACTCATTACAAAGCTGACGGGATTATTGATCTCGTGAGCCACGCCTGCAGCGAGTTGACCGATGGCTTGCATCTTCTCGGCCTGCCGCAACTGCAATTCATACTGTTTGCGCCGGGTGATATCAATCAGCACCCCGACCCGACCGACACAGGAGGATGCCGCTCCAGGCAGCGTTGTACTATAAAGAAAGAAGTCGTGAACCTGCCCTTTCGGCATAGGAATCCGCAACTCAACGTGATCAGATGCGATATGATCGAGCAGCATCAGATTTTCCTGCAAAATCTGAATGGACTTTTCCTGCTCCGGATATTTCTCCGCAATCTGAGTAAGATTTAGCCCAATGGCTCTTTCCCGGGAAACTCCAAGAAGCTGCTCGGTAAAAGCGCTGTTACACTGCACCAACTCGCCCATGATATTCAGATGGAAAATCGGATATGGAATCGTATTTAACAGAGTCTCGACAAGCGTCAGATTCTGCTGCAACTCATCGTGCAAGACCTGCAACTGCTGCTGGTGGAAACGACTCACCCGCGCAGCCTGCTCAGCGCTGACCTTCGCTTCCCGTTCCTGATCCAGCATTTTTTTAATCGCCAGATGGTTGCGAATCCGCTCCAGGCAACTCTGCATCACGTCCATCTTTACGGGCTTGCAAAGATAATCGAAGGCGCCATACCGCAACGCCTTGATTGCGTTATCCGCATTTGAATGCGCCGTGAGAATCACGACAGGGATATCGATCGAGCGGTTTACCAGCTCCTTCAGCATCGACAAGCCGTCCATCCCCGGCATCATGATATCTGAAAGAATCATATCGGGAGTCTGCTCAACAGCCTTTGTCAATCCGGCCTGCCCGTGCGAAGCAGAGATGACGGTATGGCCGAAATTGGCCAACATCGCCCCCATTACATCCAATACCATTGGGTCGTCATCGACGACAAGAATCCGCATCGGACTGTTGTTTGCTTCAGAACTCATTCCGTGCCCCCAATTCCTGCAATGTCTGTATCAACACATCCCGATCCCACGGCTTTGGAAGCATGCGTGTGATCTTGGCCGACTTTCCGAGTAACACAACCGTATCGCGCGTAATATGTCCGGAAATCACGAGGCACGGAAGATTGGGAAACTCTTTCTGTACCTGCACAAGAAAACGGTCGCCGCGAACCGTTGGCATACTGTAATCGGTAATCAATGCATAAACGTTCGTTTCCATCCGAAGCTGCTTGAGCGCATCAATTGGATTACGGAACGTTTCGACATCATAGCCTGACGACCGCAGTTCACGGCGCAAGGCATTAAGCACATGCTGCTCGTCATCGACGACAACAACCAGTCCTCTCTGGCGCTCTTCATCAGTAGAAGCCTGTTCCGTATTTTTATCTGCTTCAACCTGCGGAACAGAATCCTTCAACACAACAACCCTGCTAAGCACCGGATCAAAGCCAACGTTATGACGAAGCTGGCGGATTATCTCATCACTTAACACAGTCCCCTTCCGGACAAGACTCTTGCCCAGACTATTCTGGATATCACGCGATAAAACCATCCCCGCCACCATCGAATCTGAAGGAATTTCGACTTCATGCTCGCCTTCTTCCGTAAAGTTCGGAATATCCGCCTCAAGAAACTTGGCAACAAGCCGCGCGTCATACCGCGACCCAGAACCCATTGTCAACACTTTCTCCGCCTTCGTCCGTGAGCCGAGAACACTGGTTCCAGGAGGATACCGGTAACGGTCGTAGATATCGGCAATCGCAATAATTCGGGAAGCCAGAGGGATATCTTTATCCGAAAGCTTATCCGGATACCCGTTACCATTGACAGACTCGTGGTGGTGACGAATGACTTT
>QKHZ01000181.1 GCA_003249795.1 bacterium
GCGTCAGTCCTATAAGGCTCTGAACCGAGGAAACGGCAGCGCCCGAACTCTTTAAAAAGCTGATTGGAGCTGTATCACTCTCCATCAGTATCACAACGCCGTAGCCGATACTTTCGTCCGTATCATAATCGGCTAAGCGCACGATCTCGCTGAGCATGTAGCCGTCACCACTCGCATAAAATGCCTCACCTTGTGCTGCGGCCTCCGTTGCGGAGTGCGTCGCGTTCACGCTGCAGCCACACATCATCATTGGAAAAAGGCAGGTGAATAAAATAATATAAGTTTTTTTCATTGTATCCTCTCCTTGTGTATTTGATGTCAGTTTCCTGTAAATCCATTGGCGCTGTCTGTATAGAAATCGCCTTCTGTCGTCGAGGTTTCCAGCTCATACTGGCCGCCCTTTTCGAATGTATACGCATCGGTGGAGGAATAGCTTCCCGATGCTCCGAACGCTTCCTCGTCGCTGATCCAGACATCCCCGGACGCGAGTTTCAAGATATAAGTACCCGCCGAAAAATACAGATCAATGCTCTCATTTGGTGCGACGAATACGATCAATACCTCCTGATTCTTGCCTGTGGCATCGGCTTCAAATAGCTTGGCGCATACGGACTGAGACTGCGCTTCAAGTGTCAGCTGTACGCTGCCATCGCCAAATGTGTTATCTGCCAGCTTAAGGCCCTTTGTCGTTGATTCATCCACATCAATTGTGATATCCGTGACGAGCGTGGCTCCGGAAAGGTCGGATGTAAAATCCACGGTTGCGTCCATAAGCTCCATGAATAGGTAGCTCGGCACATACAAACAGCCATCTACATACTGCGGCGTTGAGCCTGACCCAAGCGTCAACTTGCCTACCGTCATTTCTGGCATTTGCGCCTGTGCTTTAAATACCGTGCCGTTTACGCGCCCGGTGGCGGCGCGGCTGCTCTCGCTGATCAGGCAGGGAACGTCGAAAAACGCAAGCACATCCTTGAGCGGATAGTATGCGCCCTTCTCGCCGCTGATGCTGAACGGCAGGCTTTCGGTGTCCACCGTTTCCCCGTTGATGATCAACTGATACCGTGTTCGTCCGGCTTCGTCCTCGTAAGGAAATGGCTGTGGTGTTGCTGTTGGAACCGGCGTCTGCGTTGTCGTCACCGGAAGGGTCGTGACAGCTGAGTTTGGCTCAGATGATGCCTGTGGAGTTGCGGATTCATTGGATTGCAGAGCTGTTGACTGCGCACTACAGGCACAAAGTGCAAGTATTGTCATAATGCTGAATAATACGCCGATTCTTTTGATGGGATTGTGTCGGAAAATCATAATTATGCGCTCCCTTCTATAATCATTGTAAAAAAGTACGTATACTGATTGTCCATCAGGCGCTTATAAAGGACGCTTACCCTCTGGAACATATTGTATCAGAAAAGATGGTTGCCACCAGAAAACTTGACCATTTGTCAATTTGTCAATTTGTCAATGCGCGTTGACAACATGATTGACACGCCATATATTGGTTATATAAAGACTAAGATTGAGTCACAACGAGGTGGCATTATGAATCACGAACAATATCATCTGCGCATGGTGCTGGAACACTTCGATATCCGCAATAAATCTGTGGCCGCCGCAATGAACGTCCATCCGTCCATGATTACCCGGTGGACCAAGAACGAACGGTTACTCAGCATCAATTCAAAATATCTTGAACCGCTAACGGACTACATATTATCCCGCTCCCTGTCTACCGCCGATATGGCGTGGCTGTCAAAGCGATTCCGCGAATATGGCATTACGGGCTCTTTTGCATCTGTTGCAGAACTGAAAAGTGCGCTTAAGCTCTGGCTGGTAACCGACCCTAACGACGATCTTTCTGGTATGAAGAATCTGGCTGCCGGTATGGGCCCGGCCCGGCCGGACAATGGTCAGTACAGCGCAAAAGCCGGGGTGACGGATATTGCGCTTTGCTACAGTAATTCCGTTGCGCAGATGAAGCCCGGGACGACCATCCGTATGCGCCTTTCCGATGAAAGTTTATTGCTTCACGACATTTTAATCCATGCCATCTGCAACACGGTGGATGGGTTTGGGTTGCGTTGTCAGATGCTGCTGACGGCATCGGGACAAAGCCAAACGCCATCCGGGGCGGTTGCCGCGTTTATGCCGCTGATTATCGATGGGCTGGTGGACGTCGCCATCGCATGTGAAGACGCGGCGTTGCCGATTGACCAGTCAATGATTATCATACCGGAAAGTGCCGCCATGATGATTGCCGCTCTGCCTGATTCTATGGCGTTTCCGACCGCGCTCATGGTCCAAGAAAAGACGTTTATCCGGGATTTGGATCGGCGTTTTGCGGAGGCATTTACGCGGTCACAGCCGCTGTTGGCTTCGCCGGAACGGAGCACGGCCCGGCAGGTTCAAAGCTTGGCCCGGCAATGCTATGAAACGACGGGCGCGTTGGCTGTCATGCGAGACGGTTTGAATCCGCTTGTGCTGAGCGAAGACGGTTTTGGCGCTTATCTGAAAAAGTGCGGCTACGAAGGCGAAGCCTATGTCTGGCGCATGGATGAATTCCGCAATCGAAAGGCCGCTTTTGACGGGAGCCTGAAACGCGGCATGACGCTGCGCGAGTTAGTGCCCTTATCCTTATTGGACAGCGTGGTGACAAATGGCGTATGCACCATGTTCGGTGAGGATTTTCTGGAGCCGGGTGAGGTGATGATCGGTACGGATACATGCGTTGACCTGCTCGAGGGTTATTCGCGCTATCTGAATATATATCCGGATTTTTCCCTGCGGCTTGTCGGCTCGTTTCCGGAGACCTTTGAGGATTCTCAATGCATGCTGAAGGAAAACCGGCAGGTTCTGATCACCAAACGGAGGCAAGATGAGACGGAATCATATGCGGTCTCGCAGCAGATGGTGTTTTTGCAGGGCGTTTCACAGGTATTTGAGCAGCTTTGGGAAGGGCTCGACTACGTGACGCGGCGCGGCGAGACGACGCTGCAGACGCTGCAAAGATATATACTGCGCATCCGGGCCAAGGAACGAGAGACATGAAAGCGCCGACATTGTGGAAACGGTGGGGATGCGTTATGGTTGCCGTTGCAATCCTGGGTTGTGGACTGCTGACTTGGGTAGCAGCTCGTGTGAAAGGTAGGGTGGAGGAGTTGTGTGCCATTCAGGCGCAGGTGAATGATGAGATCTTTATACCGGTACATGAGGAAGCAAACATATTTGTCGATGGCCCCGAGGCTTTCCGCCATACTTATGTGCCGCTGGAAAACAGCGGATCAGGAGGTTTATCATGAAACAGCGATTGCTCATCATTTTATTGATTGTAGCGGTGATGCTCAGCGGTTGCTCGGCTGGGCTGAGCGACATAAATGAGTCGGCGGAGTCCGGGAGCGATGTACAGGAGAAGACGGAAACGCCATCTCCCACTCAAGAGCCGATTATTGGTGATGTCGGAAATGATGTTGTAGCATCCGGCGGATGGATTTATTACCGCGCAGAAGATGAGGAAGGCTACAGTCTCTATCGAATGGACGAAGACGGATCTCAGACCGAAAAACTGATGACGGGCTTTCCCAGCCTTATGGCAGTTGACGGAGATATCATGTATTACATCGGTACCTATGATCCAAACGGCAGTGATGAGGAAAACTGCAAACTCTACAGGGTGGATTTGAGTACGGGTTCCAAAACGCTGATGATGGAGGATATGAGCCCATTGTCCCTTTATCTGGCGGGCGATTCGCTGTATTTTGCCGACAATATGCCTTATCAGACAGAAGACCGCGATCTGTTCCGGCTGGACATCAGCGCGGCGTTGAGTGCTGGTGTTGGTAATCTGGAGTTCATGCTAAACGCGGGTGCGACGGTGCGAATAGGTGCGCAAAGCCCAGACGTGGCGCAGAACCCGCTGTATTGGGATGGCTGGCTGTATTATGTGACGCGCAGCGGGGAGTTTGACGATTGGTCCATACGGCGCATACGCCTGGACGGCAGTGAAGATGAACCGTTTTATAAGCAAAGCGGACTCGATTTTGTGGAGCTGCGGGGCGTATACGACGATCAACTCTTTTTCACTTCCGGTGATGCGGTGACGCTGTACGCCCTGTCGGAAGAAAGTGAGTTGACCGAGTATCCAGAAATCACCGGGGTGTGCGCATTCGACGGGGAATGGGCCTATTCCGCGGAGGACGACAGCGGCGTATACCGATGCTCTCTTGAAAACCCGGAGAAAGAACTGCTTGCTGCGGATCGCGGGTTCACCGCCATCGCCGGGGACTGCCTGCTGACATGGCAGCTTGAAGAGGAAAGCTTTCAGTATTTCCGGTATGTGATGCCAAAAAGCGGCGGTGAGGAAACCGCGCTTACTGGGCATTATGTGGAACCGACGGCGGAACAGACGCCCACACCGGAGTATACCGAAAAAACCGTGGGTGAGGGCGATGTCACGCTGGAGATAAGCAGTAACGACACGCTGGCTTGCTACAAGCTGGTCTCATGCGCCGAGGGCAATCCGGTAGTGCAAAGCGTAGTGACCGACCCGTATACCGACCTGACGTTGAAGTTTGACAGTGGAACGTATTACCTCAAAGTAGCATACGGCGACGAGTGGCTGGGCGACGAAGAGGCGTTTGGTGAAAACGGCCGCTATATTACGACCGAAATGTATATTTTTAATCCGGGCTTCGTTTACAAGCTGTCAACTTCATCGTATAGCGGTGACTTCTCATCCGATACGATGAGTGGATTTGTCGGAAACTAATTTACTATAAACAGGAGGTCAGATATGGAAAGATTGGAAGTGTTGTTGAAGAAGGATGAAAGCCTCTCCGGTATTTTTAAGGACCGTGACGCGGTTCATCGGGACGGCGATTTGCACAGAAGCGCGCATGTGTGGGTAGTGCGCAGCGATGAAAAAGGCAAATTGAGTGTATTGCTCCAACGGCGCAGCCTCAACAAGGATGCTTTTCCGGGCTGCCTGGACACATCATGCGCGGGGCATGTCGTGGAAAGTGAAACTTATGAATCCACAGCGTTGCGCGAACTGGAGGAAGAGCTGGGCATCGTGCCGCCCAATCCGCCCATTTTTTTGTTTGATTTTCGTGTAAAATGGGAGAGGGAGTTCCGCGGACAAAAATTTATCAATAACGAAATTGACCGAGTCGTTATGCTTGAAGTACAAGACGTTGATTTAAACCGGTTTCAAAGGGAAGAGATCAGCGAGCTTGTTTGGCAGGATATCGAAGAGGTGAAGTACGCACTTCGTGATCTGGATAAGCGGTACTGTATCGACTTACCACTGTATGAAGAGTTTGTTCTGTTCGTGGGCTCAAAAAGTCGCCATTATAATATCCATATCGGCGATTATGCATCGCATCCGGATGCGGGCAGTTACGCGGGCTCTGACGAGTGGGTATATCATGAAATATATCCGTTTTATGGTACGCGGGCGGCGGCCATCGCGAGAGCCAAAGCGCATATTGCGAGGTTTCGCGAGGATAAAAGCCCGTATGTCGCGTCCCTGCGGTACTGGCTGACGAATCCGGATGATGATGACACGGATATTACCAACGAAGAGGAATAA
>QKHZ01000251.1 GCA_003249795.1 bacterium
AAAACGGCGCGGACGGTCAACCAGCGAATACCGGATCGCAACCGCTATCGGCAGCAACAGGATCAACAGCCAGAATGGTTCCCAACTCATCACATCCATCGTATCTACTCACCTCGGTCTGTTTTTAGAAGCGCACACACCGCATGTTTCAGTCCAAAATCGTCTCAGCCTCACCCCACCTTGCGGCGATGATAGAGAATGCTTTCAGCAACCATCAGCAAAATCCCCAGCACCACCAGCAAAACACGCGGCAGACTTCCGCTATCAAGACTGAAAGTAGCCTTTTTTAAGGAATCACTCTCAAGCCCCGTTGTCGTCTCGTCCAGCAGACTCACCGCGCGCACGATCTCCACTGATTTATCATCGTTCTCTCTGAAACGCTTTTGCAGATAAAACCCGCAGGTTGACAGAGGCAGATCCTCACTACCAGCGATAGAATAAACATCAGGCACAAAAGCATCCCGCTCATCTTCCATCCACAGCGGCAGCAGCTTCAGCTCAGACGTCCCCGCAACAGCGGAGCGAACCGACGCATCCGCACTTTCTGCTGGAAGAAGATCTGACAAACGTTGCCCCGTCCGGAATGCCGTCAACCGCTGCGGTGATTTATCGCATAGGTCACAAGCCATTGCATACAGCAGAATCGGAAAGCCCGCACTCAAATAAAACTGTGACGCCTCCGGATCAAAGTTAAGCACATACGCCTTTTGTCCGCGCGCATAAACCTCCGCCACCAGAGGCACACCATCGTTTGATGCAATCAACACAACTGACGACTCCGGCAGTTTCAAGCGCCTCGCCCCACAGAACAGCATGGCTTCCGGATTACAAAAACGCACAGCCGGATGTTGAGGGACAAGCACTTTTGCAGAAGGAACCGTAGCCGTATCTTCCGTACCCTTCACCTCTCCCCAAAAGGCGGAGCTGCGACGACACGGCCCCAGCAGAATCAGATGCGCATCCTCCGCGGCTTCATCTTCATGCCCGCAGACAACGACATCGGCACCTATCGTATTTGCAGAAGAAGACTGATCTGAAAGCACAAGAGGCTGCTGCTGCGATGAAAACGCCTGAACGCAATTCCGGATAAAAACGGATCCATGATCAGCCGCACACGCCACCCGGATCGACTCCGTACCTGCAAGAGCCGCACACGCATAATTATCCAGAGCAAGAGCATCGTCACACTCAAGCCGCAGAAACCACTTGCTGTCCCGACTTAAATCCACGCCGTCAATCACCGTCTGCTCCGGTGCGTTTTCTCCGGCAGCAACCGTCAATGGAAAGACGCGCACGACAGATTCCTGTGACTGGCATGAAAGAACCGCGCGGATTTCTTTGGGTTCCTTCGCGTTTGAAAAACAACGGAAAAATATCCCGACCCGCCCATTGCCAGACGGCAAGCGGCAGACATCAAAATCGACAATTCCGATATTGTCACCACTCTCGCCGACCTTGTAAATTTCCGGTGACGCTTGCCCTTTCCATCCGGCAAGCCGCTGCTCCCCATAAAGCGACAACCCGACGCCATCGGTAAAAAAAACGCATCGCAACGCCGCAAACGCATCCGGCACGTTCAGCAATTCGTTCAACACATTCTGATTCAGAGGACAATGCGACGCGCGGATCGAATCGATACCCTGCAACAAAAGTTTTTTATCAATCGTCATCGGAACACGGAATGACAACAAACTGTCAACCGTCACCACCGCCGCGCGCCTGCCGACCGGAAGTGAACGGACAACCATCATCGCGCGGTCCTTTGCATCATCAATCCGTGACTTGCCCTGATGTGTTGCGTTCATGGACGCGCCTGTATCGATCAGGATCAGCAGGTCTTTTTGAGAGGCAGAGTCATTCCATATCGGATCAGCCATCGCAAGCACGAGAAGACATGTCGCCAGCGCCATCAGCAGCAGGCTCAGCCAATCGCGTAACCGCCGCAGTAGTGCGCTCTGTTGTTTTTCCTGCAGAATTCCCTGCCAGAGAAACCACGCCGGCGTCAGTTTTTTCCGTGGGCGAACCTTGAGCAGGTAGACCGCAACCAGCGGAACCAAGAGGCCGAGAGCATAAAGCATGTGCGAAGACAGCAGCGTCATGTCGAGACCTTTCCGCTACGCAGCAGACCGGTCAGAATTTCATCAAACGGGGTGCCGTTCATCGCACGGATAAAGCCAAAACCGCGACGGGCACATTCTCCCTGCAATGCGTCATTCCATGTTGCAACAGCTTGCCGGTATCGTTGTTGCTCGGACGGGCCAATCGTCACCGTCCGCTCCATTCCGGTTTCTGCGCATGTCAGATTGATATCGCCCTTCCAGTCGCAGGAAAGCACAGACTCATCCAATGTTTGAATACAGCAAACATCGAACCCCGCCCACTGCAACCGAGCCAGTGCATCGGCATATCCGTCCGGAAAGAAAAAGTCACTCACCAGAATCGCAATCCCTTTGCGATACCGCCGCGCAAGAAACTGTCGTACCATTTCATTCAAGCAACTGTCGTGCTGTTCACACGCAGCATCAGTCAGTGCACGCAACAGTGAAAACGTTTTTCCACGCCCGTGCGAAAGTTCCAACAGCGGCACCATCGTCTGGCCGATGCCAAAAACAGCAAGCCGGTCAAGCTGGTTCAAGCAGATATAGCCAAGCGCAGCTGTGATCTGACGCGCCAGATCAAACGGCTGTACCATCGAGATGCTCTGGTCAAGAAACAGATAAATATGTGTATCTTCCTCGACTTCAAACAGCCGCGTCATCAACTGGTCCATCCGCGCATAGATTCCCCAGTCGATGGCGCGATAATCATCACCGTGCGAATACTCATGATAATCGGAGAAAATAATCCCCGCCCCTTTGCGCACACTTTTATGATCAGCATTGAGAATCCCCGCGCGGGCATGGCGCGCAAGAAGATAAAGGCTCTCAAGTTTGCGGATGAAGTCAGGATCAGTCAGGTTCATGCAAGTCGTCCCGCCGCATGTTTCTTCAATATCCCGTCAACAATCGTGTCGGTCGTGATGCCTTCTGCCTCGCCCTCGAAGCTGAGAATCATCCTGTGCCGTAATGCTGCCGGTGCGACTTTGACCAGGTCCTCAACCGATACGTGATATCGCCCGCTCAACAACGCCTGAACCCGCGATGCCAACAGGATTGTCTGCGCAGCACGGGGACTTGCCCCGTAACGGACAAACCGTTTGACATGATCGTCTGCCGACGGATTATCCGGATGCGTCGCGCGAACGATATGGATCAACACGTCCTGCACAGACGGATCGATTGGAATCTTGCGCACAAGCTCGCCCATCTTCAAAATGGTATCGCCATCAGCAACCGGTTGCACCTGAGGCGTTTCAACACCACTGGTCCGGTTCAGGATCTCGGCAAACTCGTCATGATCGGGCAACCCAACCTTGAGCTTGAAAAAGAAACGGTCAAGCTGCGCCTCCGGAAGCGGATACGTTCCGTCCATTTCGATCGGGTTTTGTGTCGCCAACACGAAAAACGGCAGCGCGAGTTGATGAGACTGACCGGCAACGGTTACGGTTTTCTCCTGCATGACTTCAAGCAACGCCGATTGTGTTTTTGGCGTAGCGCGGTTGATTTCATCAGCAAGCAATACATGCGTAAAAACAGGCCCCGGCTGGAATCTGAAAATACGCTGGCCATGCTCTTCGACAAGCAGATTGGTTCCGACGACATCCGCAGGAAGCAAGTCAGGCGTAAACTGAATACGACGGAAAGTCGTCTGTAGCGCACTGGCAACCGCATGAACAAGTGCAGTCTTGCCAAGCCCCGGCAACCCCTCCAGCAGCACATGCCCTCCACAAACAACTGCAGCCAGCACATGCTCAAGAACATCTTCCTGCCCGACGATCAGCCGCCCGATTTCTTCACGAAGGCGATTGAATGTATTACGAAACTCCTCCGCTTCTGCAGCAAACGCCTCAGTCTGAACGGTATCGGTAGCACTCATGGTAGATTCTCCCCACTCACGGATTCAAAATAGTTTTTCACACCTGCTTTCAAGCCTTCGGGAATGTCTTCGCGATCGATTACACTCTCGGTCTGTTTTCTGAAACTTGCCGTAACGACACGCTTTTCCGACCGGGCAGAACCGTCGCCACTGGATGCTTCTTCAACCGTCACTGCCGTCGGATCGCCGTCGCCTTTCTGCGCATCGACCTTACTTGCATTTGTTTCCGGAACCTCATTATCAACACCCGTTCGCGACGAATCGACATGCCCGGTGCCAGCTTGGAGTCCTCCCCGACCTGCACCTGGTATTGAGAAACACGCCTGCGCTGAGCTGGACTGCATCTGGGACAACCGCGCCATCATTGCAGCAAGCTTCTGTCCATAAGACTGGCGCGCCTGAATCATTGCCAGCTTTTTACCCAGATCATCCAGTTTCTGGTTTGCATTCTGCACCAGCTTCACCAATTCTGAATCTTTATATTCTTGCGGATTTTTACATTTGCATAACTGGTCACAGAGTTTACAAACCTCCATCGCCTGCTGCTGCAGGTTTTCACAGTCTTTGCCCATCTCCGAAAGTTTCATCGCATCATTTAGCGCCTTCATCTCTGCAGCAGGTTTTGCCAGCATCATCGCGGTATTACACAAACTCCCGGCCCTACCCGTCAATTCATCCTGCGCTTGCTGCGACAGTGCGTCTTTGTCCTTTTTCAACTGCTCCAGTAGTTTGTCCGGTATCTTCAGCTTGTCCAACTCATTCGCCGCCGCTTTATATTCGCGTTGCTTCAGCGCCTTTTGCAATGCATCATTTTTGCCGTTTTCTTTCAAGGCATTTGCCGCCTTGTCAAGATAGTGAATATCCTTTGTCGGATCGACCGATTTCTGCTGCCCGCGGACGCGTTTTTCAATCTCTGCATACTTGCTTAACAAATCGTTCTGGTCTTTTGCTTCAGCTAGGTCTTTCACTTCTTTTGCCAGGTCCAAATCACGATTCAGCGCCTTTTCTTCATCCGTCAGCTCTTGCGTCAGTTCCTCAATCTCTTCAGACATTTTTTTTGCCGAAGCCTTGGCGAACTCCTCAAGTACCGCCTGCCGATTTCTCGCGAGAATTCGCTCAGGCGACTCTGGAAGCATTGCTAAAACAGCAGCCCCGATCGCCAGTACAGCCGCCATCCGTACTTGCCGAAGCGGAAATGGTGAATGGATTTCACGCACGTCCCTGATCGCAATTTGACCTGCGGTGTGTTCCCGCTGCAAATAATCAACCGGCCGCAAGCCCTCATTCTTTTCACACCCTAGCGCGGTAATAATTCCGTCAAACAATGCAAAATGCCGGTCAGCAAAACACGCCGCCCGCTCTTTCGTTACCCGCCAGAAACCATACAGCACCAGCGCGAGAATCGGCGCGATCAAACTCGCCGCCAACATCCATCTGCGGTCTGCGGCATCCCCCCCCATTGTTTGGACAGCCGCTAGCAGAAAAACAAGTGCACTCGCAACAAGAGCCGCCCAGGCGATAGCCCGCAAGGCCACGCCCCGGTTCATCCGTTTTTGCACTTGTATGATAAACGCATGGATTCGCTTCATGGTTTCACAATAGCCTCT
>QKHZ01000027.1 GCA_003249795.1 bacterium
CACAAAGGCCACCCAAGCGGCTACCCCGGCACGCGCACCTCAGGCCGTTTATCCTGAGTAGCTTTTCTAATATCAACAGATTCCAAACAATAACCATACCGATTCCAGGTATGGTTATTGTTTTTACAGTATATAAAGATTGCTGCATAGAAAATCACAATGGGTATTATATCAGGGACTGAGGAAAGCTGATGCATACACTCCAATTTTATTTAGTAATCAGACTGATCATGCTGGAATAAAAAACTGAGTCGTTTTGCTCGGAACAAATACATAGCCAATTCAAACGAATGAGATCCGAATATACAACCGGATCCCGTTCGTTTTGGCTAAGTTATAACGCCTGTTCCTATTTGACTTGATCCGAATCTGACAATATCATAAGAGGCCACAGATAAGGCTTATAATCGCAGTGAGAGCCTTGTTCTGATGCAAGCGACAAGCCTTTTGGACAGCCATTTGTATCATATTGATCCTTATCTTGGAGATACAGCCCAAACCCGCTGACAAATCCGTCTCTCAAAACGATTGGTTCAAGATAACGCGGCGCAATTACAATCGTATAACAGAATAATGCGTATACCTCACATCGGGAGTGTCTGTTACCCCCATTTGACCTGTGTGGGTTCGGATGGATAACGGAATGATTTCCACCGGCAATGAAATACACGCCATACGGAGCGGAATAACTCCAAGGAGGAGTACATCCTGAGAGCAAACCGAACCATGTGCCGTGAAGGTCGGTTCCTGTTTTCCAAGTATTTGTCACATTTTTTGCGATAAAGTCTTTGTAATCGGTTGCGTATAACGCTTGGGCCAATCCGATATTTTTGAGATTGTTGATGCTGGATAGTGACCCCGCCTGCGGTTGAGCACGGCGCAACACCGGCATCATGAAACTCGCCAGAATCGCGATGATCGCAATCACCACTAACAGCTCCACCAGCGGAACGCCGAACGACTGCGCAGATCTCCCCCTTCTACTGATCCTGTTAAGCAACTGATTATGGAATATGCACCCCGGATTATCAGGACGCGGGTGTGATATGGGGGCAACGGTAAGATGTATCTCTTCGGCGCTCTCATCACGCAACCCGAAGTACTGCAATGCGCTATCATGGCTGACAGCAACAAGTCTTCCGCCATTTTTGAGAGAAGCCCAGAGTGACCACCGGATGAATACGCTCTCGATAGAATCCGGATATCCATGCAGCCGGTAAAGCGCCCTGTCAATTTTCTGCCAGCAATTTCTCTTTGCGTTCTGAGCGGCTCTATTTTTTTCATATCCAGCGGAAATCGTCTGCAGTGCGGTAAAGTTGCCGCACTGCAAATTGTCGATACAGGTGAAATGACAGTTATTCAGACTAATTTACACACGAAGAAAGCCTACCGGCATATGCCTGTAGGCTTCTGTATCAACTTGAAACAGCTATCGTACTTGTACTGTACTAGTTCCAGAGCAAGACTGGGTTGCATATCATATAACAAAAATATTAGAATTAGAGGCGCTCGATAATCGCAGCCCCCATCTCGGTGGTGTTAACAACGGTGCTGTCCTTGACAGCAATATCGCCGGTACGGATGTTGGCTGAAATCGTCTCCGATACCGCGCGATCAATCGCATCTGCCGCTTCTGGCTGACTGAGAGACAGGCGCAGCATCATCGAACCAGATAAGATCTGCGCAATCGGATTTGCGATCCCCTTGCCTGCAATATCCGGTGCCGATCCGCCTGCCGGTTCAAATAATCCAAATTTCTTTTCATTAATGCTTGCGCTGGAAAGAAGACCCATTGAGCCTGTGATCATTGCAAGCTCGTCCGAGAGGATATCCCCGAACATATTTCCGCAGAGCATCACGTCAAACTGGTGCGGATTTTTGACAAGCTGCATTGCAGCGTTGTCAACATACATGTGAACGACCTTCACATCACTGAAGTCTTTGGCCACTTCCATTACAACATCACGCCACAGCACCATCGTTGTCAACACATTCGCTTTATCAATACTGTGCAGAATCTTTTTGCGGGTGCGTGCGGTTTCGAATGCAAGACGGGCAATTCGCTCGATCTCAGCGCGGGTATAGACCATCGTGTCATATGCTTTTTCTTCTGCACCACTGCCTTCACGCCCTTTGGGCTGGCCGAAATAAATATCACCAGTTAATTCACGAATGCAAAGGATATCAAAACCGTCACCAACAATATCAGGCCGAAGTGGGCAAGCACTCGCTAACGCAGGAAACACGCGACCAGGGCGAAGATTACAGAAAAGATCAAAGTGCTTACGCAGAGGAAGAAGACTGCCACGCTCAGGCTGTTTGGCTGGAGGCATATTTTCCCATTTCGGGCCCCCCACAGAACCGAAAAGGATGGAATCAGCAGCTTCACAAACACTCAGTGTCGCTGCCGGAAGAGGCTCACCGGTTTTGTCGATCGCCGCGCCTCCGACATCCGCCCACTCATAAGACAGGCTGAAACCAAACTTCTTTTGTACCGCATCCAGAACTTTTACCGCCTCGGCCATTACCTCTGGACCAATCCCGTCACCGGGCAGCACCGCAATCTTTGTCATGACTCAACTCCCTTTTCTTTTTTAATATTACAATATCGATATTGCACGATGATTTCAAAATACAGCCACGAAACAAACCGAATTCAGGCTGGAAACCTTCTAGAATATGCAAGAATCGGGCAAAACGCAAGCAGTCTATAAAAATGTAAAGATAAAATAACCCATATCCCTACCGACAATCGTATTATAGGCACAGTTTTGTATTAATCGTGTTTGGCTAAAGTTCGGGAATTTTTGCTTGCGCAGTCTGGAGAAATCACATATCTTTACTTCTTGTATCGGATTATCGGAAGTACTTTACAGACAAACTGTTTGCCTGACAAACAGATGAATCAAATTGAGGAGATCGCTCATCATGATCTGCATCAGATCACTGCTTCTGGTTGTCGGTGTTGCCGTTATGACAGCCTGTCCTCTATGTGCGGCCGATTCAAATTTGGAATCGGACGGTATCCCGGTGATCCCGTGGACGCGTTTCAGCATCCAGTACACGGTACGCTCAATCGGTAATCTCGGTCCGCAAAAGGTTGAGTTCTACATCACCAATGACGGTGGAAAAACGTGGACACTTTACGGAGAAGACCCAGACCGCCAGAGTCCGATGACTGTAAAAGTCCCCGGTGAGGGCATATTTGGATTTGTGACGGTCGGTACTGACCACAATGGCCACCGAGAACGCGCTCCGCTTCCCGGCACTCATCCGGAAACGGTAATCATCGTTGACCGCACACCACCAACGGTTGCATGGATTTCTCCAACCAATGCACAAATGCTAAATCCAGAAGGAATCGAACTAGCGTGGCAGTCATCCGACCAATTCCCAGCTGCCGACCCCGTAACATTGCAATATTCCGAAGAGGGCAGCGACAAATGGATTACATTAAAAAGCGGACTGCCAGCTAAAGGTAAAGTTCTGTGGAAACCTGCCGTTACTCTCAGCAGTCAACTGGTTTTTCGTGCTATCGCCAAAGACCAAGCCGGAAACAAACGTATCGCTAAATGCACGGCGTCACTTCAGCTTGATTCGGCAGCCCCGGAAATCGCTCTTCTCGGCCCCACGATGAGCAGCCGCCAGGAAACGGAATTGCGCTACCGTGCAGACGATGCCCCCGGCGGAAGCGGGCTTGATAAGGTCGGTCTGTACTATACATATGATAATGGGTTGAATTGGCATTATTATGGTGAAGACTCAGATATTGAAAGTCCGTTGAATTTCTTGGCGCCTCGCTCTGGTGCCGTTGGCCTTCAGCTTGTTGCGCGTGATAAAGCAGGTAACGTAACGCCCCTTCCCCGTAACGGCATGCCACCAGCTTTCACATTAATTGTCGATAGCGAAGGCCCTGCTATCCATATTAGCCAATCCTTTGCTGGAGCAAGCAACATTGTCCGGGTGGGCAGCACGGTTACAATCCAATGGACTACCACTGATGAGAATATCCGCCAAAACAGCGCACAGATTGAGTACTCTGTTGACGCCGGAAAAAATTGGCTTGTCATCGCGAATAACCTCCCCGTCAATATGCCGTTCGAGTGGTCAGTTCCGAATCTTCCGGGAATGTTGACAAGTACCGAATGCTATCTACGCGTAACTGCGTCGGATCTTGCAGGCCATGTCAGCAGCAAACTTAGCCAGTCATTCCAAATCGAAACAGATCCGGCGTATTCGCAGTTTAAGCCGATGGGGCGGAAAAATATTCCTGAAGTCGAAGAACGTCCTTATCAGAATGGTTCTGAAGACACTATCCATTCGACACGCTACACCGCTCGTGACACGAATTCTGTCGTAGAAAACGTTGCTCCCTCATCCTCAAATCAGCCAAGTTCCGCAGGCACTGAATCTGTAATCAATACTTCAACAGATGATCTTCCTGCAGAGCCAACAGAAATAGCAGAACACGCGACAGAATCATCTCGGGCAGCGGAAGTAATTACCGCATCGCCATCCAAAACTTCAAAAGCATCTGAGCTTCCGTCGAATTTAGGAGATTTTGTTGACCCGGTTCTTGCAGGTGGAGACGTGCCTGCGTTACCAACGACACAGCCTCAGCCGGTTGAAACAGAGGCGGGGACAGCTCCATTCGCACCTAACCCCGGCGCTGTCAGCCCTCCACCGGTTTCATCAATGGGACAAACACCAACCGAAGCGATCACAAACAATTTGGCACGGACAGATTCCGCACTTCCGAGTAACATCAACGATCTGACAACAGGCGCGGATATTGACCATAGCCTCGCATCGAACAACCCGGAAACAAATACGAGCATGGGTAATATTTCGACTGCAGAAGAAGTCCCTGTCGTAGATGACAGCAAACCAGTACCAACAGAAGAATTGATTACAAAAGCCCCAGACCAACCGGCTGTGCCGTCACAGCCTATTGGCTTGCCACCTGCAGAGACGGCGACAGACAAGAAACCGCAACCCGAACAAGCGTCTGAACCGATTCTGCCGGATCCCAATTCGTCAGCTGGTCAATATATCAGTAAAGCTCAAGAGGCAATCCTAAACAGTCAATACGACCTCGCAGCACAATACTGTGAAGCGGCTTTAAAATTGGACAATAACAATGCAATGGCGCATGCCTATTATGCAAATGTATTGGTACAAACAGGTGATTATGCCAAGTCGATTGAACACGCACGTTTGGCGGCAACGTTTGACCCGAAAGAACTGACTTACCTGCGAGTTCTCGGTGAGTCATATCTGCAATATGCTAGAAGCCTTCGGGAAACGCTATCCTCTCTTCCCGAGGAAGCGTCGAGCCAGCGTTTGGAACTCCTTAACGAGTTGAACTTAACGCTGAATAATGCAGAATCAACGTTCACGCGTATCAAAAATGCAGCGCCAAACAGTAAAGAAGCATATGAAAAGCTGGGAAATGTTGCATACTTCCGTGCTCGAATTGCGGCATCACCAGATCAGGCAGATGCGGCATACTCTCAAGCGATTGAGCTTTATGAGCGCAGCTATTCAATCGGCAAAGGCACCTATACCGAGAC
>QKHZ01000185.1 GCA_003249795.1 bacterium
ATCTTTTCGTTGCAAGGAGTTTTGCAACCAGTTTCTTCTTTCCGTAATGATTCAGGCGTTTCTATTTCCGTAATCGCAAGAGGCACTGTTTATCATTACCCGACGCAGGTTACTTTGCCTGCGAGAGCTTTATCAGCAAATCATCTGCCTCACGCATATAGGTTCCGCCGTCTTTATTGCCCTTGGCTTTTTGTAAGCAGCGCATTGACCGGATCTTCCAGTCTTTATCCTTGATATCGGCAAAAAGCTTACCCAGACGGAACTGTGCGCGGGCGTCATCTTCACCCTTGAGATCAAAGCCCATGTCATAGCGCAGATATTCAAAACGCGCAGCTTCCATCAACTGCTTCTTTTCAGCGCCATTCGCAGCTTCCATCAGGCCATAATAGGCATCTGCGCGATCCAGATACATCGACGCCAGCGCCTGACGGTCACCCTTTTCGACCGCAGAACGGATCGGCGCATCAAGGATATCGATCAGCTCATTGTACTTCTTCAGGTATTTGAACCCACGAGCCTTATTGGCATACGCCTCAACCTTCAAATCCGGATTTTTTTCCAGCAGATCCTTGTTACCGCCAGCCAGAGCGTCCTGCTTCTGCAGAAGCTCATTCACCCGGCCTTCATTGCCGGGATTGCGGCTTGCATCGCGCAACCCACAGCGGATTGCCGCTTGCGCAGCGGTATACACATATACCGGAGCCCCTTTATTGATGAATTCGTTTCTTGCCAGAAGATCAAACGCAGCTTCGGCATCAGAAAATGTTCTCAAGCCTTCTTTGCATTCAGCGCGCCCTAGTTCAGCCTGGAAATACCAAGCCGTGTTCTTCTTGTCCAGCACCTTCTGGAACATCGATTCGGCCTGATCGTAGTGTCCCATTTTCATATGACACATACCCGCATAGTAATAAATATGCTGCATCAGCATCGCCTTGCGTTCGGCAGGCATTCCGTCGGCACTTTTGGCGACTTTGGAAAATCCTTTTTCCGCCGCGCTATAGTCACCATTCAGATACGCCGCCTCGGCATCACGATGCGCCTGGATATCAGACCCTTCGTAGTAAGTGCCATAAATCGCCGAACGAGGCAGCTTACGTTCCTGATCGCCTTTCTTGAATTGAACAAGCTCAAGCACATCGTCGGTAATCGTGACCTGTGACGTCGTGGTCTTTGTCGGGTCATCACGCTTGGCCCAATGGTCAATTTCATCGGCCGAAGCCCATGTTCCAACAGCCAGCAGCAAGCCAGCCAGTACCGTCCCTCGAATCGCTGTCACGCACTTCATGCCAACTCCTCCTCGATGCTTCGCAAAGCGTCAGACAATTATCCTGTAATCTTCTCTACCGTTCAAACACGCACAGGCAAAATATTTCTCGGGGCCAGAAACCCCCAAGCACTACACCGTGCGCGCCGAATCAGTTCGTTTCCGTCTCAGCAGCCTCACCACCAGTTGCTTCGGTAGTCTCATCCGCTGCCGCTGCTTCAATCTTCGGTGCCTCGAAGCCTGCCTGCTTCAATTTTTCAAGAAGCTCTTCGCATGACTTCATAAACGCGTCCGGCGACGGCGGATTGGTAAAGCCCATCATGCGGACAATATCAGCAGCCGTTTTCGAACCGAGTTCTGCCAAAGGTGTCGTCGGCATTTCCTTGCTCACCATCTTGCCACGCCACATGAAGTCAACAATAACCTTGTAGTCCTTCTCACCGGCAGCCCCTGCCTCTTTGCGGGCAAGCGTTTCCTCAACCGAGTTCTTGAAGTTTGCATACCAGCCTTCATAGTACAAATCGGCCGGAGCGCGCTGTTTCATAACAACTTCGCGGATCATGAAACGCCCCCTGGAGAAGAGCTGCGCTGCTTCCTGGCTGTACGGACGGCGAGAGCGTTTGCCCGTTTTTTCGTCAACCGTATAGCCGGCCATTGCAGTATACACGTCTGCAAGCGACAGCTGCAGGCTCTGGTCATCCGGGAAGAAATCAACCAGTTTTTCCAGATAAGACAGTGCCTGTTCATAGCGGCCGGTCTCGACCATAGCCTTGGCATAGTTGCGCTTAGCCATGATCAGCTTTTCCTGGAACGCCAGAGCTTTTGTCATATCTTCAAGATAGTCGCGAAGCGGCAGCGCCGTGCCGTCAATCTTTCGGTCCAGCTCAAGAATCTGCTGGATTTTCAGGCGCCCGTATCCATACTGACGTCCGGTAGTCTTCTTTGTCTGATCGTCGTATACACCATAGACATACTGGCGAAGACCTGTAGCCGAAAGGCGACGGATCATACTGATTTTGTCTTTCTCATCACCGACTGCTTTCGCTTCAGTCTGCGCGAGAATTCCGCCGTTACCGAAGTAACCGCCGCTACGTTTTCCGTTATCATCCTTCTTGCCGTCGGTAATATCTTCCTTGATACTGTTCTTGACCGATTCGGCATCAAGCATCTTCATCAGGACGGCTTCTTTGGTTTTGCCGTCTTTCCCGATGAACTTACCATTCAGCTCGTCAACAGCCGCAGCAAAGGAGTCCTGATCCGGCAAGAGGTAAACCGGTCGGCTCCAGTACAACACGTTCGGCGCAGCCGCTTCAAGCACAACGCGGTTAAGCTTGTAATATGCCTGCTCAGTCAGCGGCGCCTTTGCCCCGACACGAGCAAGAATTGTTTCAGCCTGTTCGATATTCTTTTTCAGATCACCGGACGCCGAACCCTTGACCGCATCCAGAACAGCGCGATAGTCATTCATGTTTTCCGGCGTGCAGCGATTGGTCTTGATAAACGCATTCAGGATTTTCGCCGCTTCATCCGGAGTCTGGGCGTCTTTGGCCTTGCCCAGCGGCAACCAGGCAGGTGCGCTGAGGGCAGCCAGATCCTTCATCCCCTTTTCCGGCTGGAAGAGACAGACTTCCGCATCCGCAAACAACGAGTCACTCCAGAACGCCACAGCCTTTTCATACATCGCCTCAGCCTGCGGGTACATCGCCTGTTCTGTATAGATCTCACCCATCTGCAGCGCACGGTCCATATCGCGGTACACAAGCCCTTCAGCCCGGCTGAACCACTTGACACCCGAAACCATGAACTCGTCTTCCTGCGCTTTCAGAGCCGCCCCATCCTGCCCGCCAGCCTCAAGCTCAGCGCGCTTAGCGGCGACATCGGTACCGAGTTTGAGATATCCAGAACCAAGAAGCGATGCGCTCTGCGTTTCATATTTCCGTTCAGTATCGACCTTTTGCAACTGATCGCGGACGCCTTCAGCAGCTTTGAGCGCCGCCGCCCGTTTGTCGATGGCAACTGTCGCATCATGACCGGGAGCCATGTAGGTGGCGACAAACAGGTAATACGTGCCGTCAGCAATATATTTCTGCCGTTTATCCTTATCAATATTCGCCTGTGTTGAGGCCGTCTGGATAAACTGCCGGATCCGCGGAACCACCTCGCCATACTCTTCGCTGTCCAGCATGATCTTGATCGGAATCAGCTGAGCCGCCAGAACCTGCTCACACTCTTTGAGCCAGACCGCCTCGTCGGATTTGCTGAAGACTTTTCCATTCTCGATCAACTGCTTGCGCTTGGCGGCTGCCGCGTCATGCTCAGCATGGAAGCGTTTGCAGTAGGAGAGTGCATTCTCGCGGTCGGCAGCGATCTGCTTCTGAAGATCCGCAACCTTTGCGTCAAACTCCGCCTTGGCACTTGCTGAAACGCCAGCTCCTTTGCCATCACTTCCGGCCAGCTGTTTCTTGACTGCTGCAAGCTCCTTGCGCGACAGAGAGATCTTGTCGTTATAGATCCCGGCACCGAGCAATAAAACCGTCCGGCGATAGATGTTATCTTCCGGAATGCTTTCGACAAACTGCAACGCCTGCGCAAACTTACCGCGTTTCTTTTTCAGGTTGATGAACTGGACAAACTGCGCCGGATCCGGATCCGGAACGCTGCGGATCACATCTTCAAGCGCCAACTCATACAAATCCTTGGCCCGTTCACTCGAAGGATTCAGCTTGTTCATCTGATTGGCCGCAAACAGCAGGTGTTGCGTTGCCGTATCAAACGACTTGTCGACGCCTTCATACTTCTTGCGCGGATAACGCATCGGGGTGAATTCCTGCACAAGGGCAAGGTCGGCCAGATACGCCGTTTCAAAATCTTTCAATTCGATCGATGCCATCCCCGTCCACAGCAATGCCTTGGGCAAAAACTCTGCGCGGCGCGCTTTATCATCAGGATAGTTTTTCAATCCGTCGATCAGGTCAAACCCAGACTCGACAGTGGCAACCAACGCATCATTCTTCTCATTCGGTTTCAGCTTCGCATCCCAGCTCTTGTTCATATTTTCTTCAAGCTGAACCAGCATCGCCGTAAGATCAATCAGCGGCTCACCCAACAACTTGACCGCGTACTCCTGAATATGCGGAATCATATCCTTAGCGGCGACCTTCCATGACTGCGATTTGGTCTGGGAAACTACCGCACCACACTCTGCCAGTGCCTTGCGCAGATTCTCAATCACATTATCCTTCTGGTCATGCTTTTTGGCACGCTCAGCAAAACGGATATACGAATCCGTCCGCAGTTTCAGGCGGATATTATTGATCGTATTCTCATCCATGGGACCAGCAACCGACTCCGGCTGCAATGCATCATGCATCAACGCGCCGAGACGTTTGCGAACTTCGCCGAGGTATTCCTTGATCGCCGCAAGGCGCGCAGCGTCTTTTTCTGTTTCAACGCGGGTACTGAGCGCGTCTTCCTGACGGATCAACGCTTCAAGGTAGTAGTAAATCCCCTGGCGGCGGAACGAAAGGTCGATCTCACTCTCAGGCTGCTTGGACGTGATGATCTTCTTTTCAAACAGCATCTTGGCCAAATCCGGCGCCCAGTTGTACCGGAATGGCGAAGTGTCTTCCTCTCCCTCTTCGTAGCGCTCGACCATGATCCCGTCGACTTCTTCGAGAATCGGGATATACTCCTGCCCGAGTACGCGGATCCAGCTGAGGTAAAGACTCTTGTCACCACGCCAGTAGGATTCGTAATCCATCACGATGCTACCGGCGAACTCTTTGAATGACGTCGCGATTTCGCGGCTTTTTTTGCTTCCGTACGGATAGAGGCCGATCCAGCTGGCAAAACCACTTTCCATGATGTGCTGAATCTCAACCTTGCGGCCGCCATGACGAACTGCCGCGGACTTCAGCGCATTCTGAATCTGCTCCGACATCTTTTCATCTTGCGAGGCGAAATACAATTCCAACGCATTGACAAACCGCAGGTTGATCTTTTCATGTACAGGAAGCGCGACCCGGAACCCCATGTCATAGAGGAATTGGGCGAATTTCGTCAGGTTCTTGCCGGTATAATCAAGTTTAGCGTTTTGCGCCGCTACTTTCGGATCAGGCGCTTTCGCTGCTTCCGGATCAAAAAGCACGTCGATATCTACCGGCCCTTCAGCAATCTTGCCCTCAGCCTTATCGATATCCCCTGCCCGGCCAAACGGCGCCTCTTTCTCAACCAAGTCAGCAAAGTGTTTGCCCAGACGCAGATAGACATCGGACAGCTCTTTCATACCATTTTCATAGACAACCACTTTCTCCGCTGGCATGCTCTTAGCCACCTTACGGGCAAGGCCAATGGCTTTTCTGGACATTACCATCTTTTCGCGGATATTTTCGGTTTGTTCGATCTGCTGCAGCATCAGCTTAACGGACGCATTTTCAAGATACTGTTTTGCGATCTCCGTCAGCTTATTCCTTTTGGTGACAGGCGCTTCGCCAGCCTGCATCATCTTGAGGTATTTTTCGGCAAGATCATCATACCCGCGCGCCGCAAGGGTATTCAGGAAGTTCATCTCGGTATCAATCCAACCCATATCACCGCCGCCGGCAGCTTCTGAGTCTTCCTTCAGAAATGTTTTGACTTCCTCGCTGGAGTCAAAGCCCCCTCCTGAATCTTCAGCACAGACGGGCGGCATAACACCGGCAATCACGACCACGGATACAAACAACAGCAGCGACGAGCGGAAGGCGAGCTTCATTGACAGGAGTCCTCCGAAAAAAAATGGCCGTTGATAGCGACAGGCGCTACGGCTGGCAGCCATCATGCATATATGTTTTACCTACTTTACCAAAGGATGGAGAGTTATAGCAAGAAGAAACACGACAAATGAAGAATTTTCCCCAAGAAATCTTCATTCCCCAATTTCAAAAAATCATAAAAAAAACAACGGCGCGGGAACCCGACCCCGTGCCGTTGCCAAGCCATTTCATTTTTGTAATGCCGAACCAATCATAGACATCCCTAACTGTTTTCAGAGAGCCGCAGCCCCAGCATTATTTAATTTTCGCTTCTTCTTCATCCAGCAGGATCATCCGCGCATTCAGGACAATCATGAAGTCGCGTTTTTCCTTCTGTTTGCCGCGGCTGCAGAAGGCGTTACCGATCACCGGCAGGTCCTGCAGGATCGGGATCCCGTTGCGGCTCTTGGAATCGACATTCACGCCCATCCCCGTCAGGATCATCGACCCGCCATCCGGAATCGTCGCGAAGGTCTCCAACTCATGATACAGAATCGTCGGCGTATCGACCTGTGCGTAAACTGTATTAAGATAATAATCCGTACCCGCTTCATATGTGAATGGGGTAATATAGTCTTCATCCGGCCAGAGACGAGTCAGTTTCGGGTGCAACTCGATTGTGATATATTTTTTGTCCGCGCTGACGGTCGGCTGGACTTCCAGCGAAGAACCAAACCGTAACCACTCACGCTGCGGTTCCAACCCGTCACCGGAAGCGGCACTCTGCCATGACCGGATATATGGACGAAGACGAACATACTGGATCCATGCGTAGCGATTGTTATACGTCACAAGGTGCGGCGCGAACATCTGATCCGTTTTTTGGGTTTCACGCACCAGCCGCATATAAAATTGTGTCTGAAATTCGCTAAGCCATCCCTGCTGCTGGATCTGCAGGAGCAACCCGCTGCTTGTATTGGATGTATCGGTACCGAGATTATCTCCATAGACCGAACTGATCCCGTTAACCGCCTTGTTTGTGCTGTTTCCAAAAATCTGCCGATTATACAGCCCCGGATCATAATCGGAATTTACAGTGGCATCAAGAAATTCTGAACCGGAACCGAGGGTCTGCGAAGCCGTATTAAAATCCCCGGTGTACAGATCGCTATTGTATGTATAATAGGACTCAGGATCCCCAGAGGACGAGTACTGGTCATAATAGCTGGATGAATTCGAATTTGTAAAATTATACCAGTTGGTTTCAAACGCTTCCCAGAAGTCATCACGGATATTCAGGAAACGCGTGGAAATCGCAACCTGAATGGCCTGCGCGGTACGCAATCGCTGCAGAAGCTTCCGGATACGCGTGTGCGCTTCTTTCGTCTGCACAACCGTCAGCATGCCGCTACCTTCTTCAAATTCGACATTTGCATCATCACGCTGGAAGTCGTCGATCAAGACCTTTTTGATGATTTCGTCCAGAGTAATCGTGTCCTCATCATCATCGTCATCGTCATCATCGTCATCGTCTTCGTCTTCATCAGGATCGTACATTTTCTTTGCATCCTTGACGGCGAACGCGATATCACGGACATCATAGACTTCGGTATATGTTTCTTCATCCTGCGCGGTCGCATCAGACACGCGGATCGCTCCATCTTCAACCGTATAACGCATCTGCAACTGATCAAGCATCCAGTGTAATGTATTTTCCAGAGTTGTGTTCTGCAATACAAGGCTGACGGTCTGCTCTTTGCCTTCATCAGACAAATCCGGCATAATCGTCACATCCGCACGCTGCTGCAGGAACTTGAGCGCATCTACAATATTAGTCTCTTCAAACTCGATACTGACCAGATCCTCAAGTTTGCGCAAAACCTCCTGCGACTCGGGATCCAGTGCGTCCTGATTACTCTGTGCCGATGCCCGCGCATCCCGCAGGACGTCCCAATCCTTCGGATAGACGATCCGGTTGATCGGACTCACTTCAGCCAAGGCATCGCGTTCGATCTGTTCCATCAGACGAACCCGGCTTTCGTCCACCTGATCAGTGATTTCATCATCCCTGACGTCCAAAATTGATTGGCGCACATCAATAAGCAAGGCCTGAGCACGGCTGTCGGCCCGGTCTTCCTTCAGCATCTGCTCAAGAATATCCTCGGCCTTTTTATATTCGTGTTTTGTGATATACTTCTTCGCTTCGGTCATCAGGGCTTCATGCTTCTGTTCCTGAACTTCCTGAACAGATTCAGCTTGCTTACGTGTATCATTTACACTGATCTGCTGATTCAGTTTTTCAAGCTGAGCCTGCAACTGCGGCCGAAGCGATTTGATCCGCCCCTCAAGCTCCTGCGCCTTGCGCTTTTCTTCAGCGACATTTGCAGACGATGCCACTCCTGCAAGTCCGAGCGATGCGCGGCTCCACGCTTCATCAGCATCATCTAAAAGACGCAACCGGGCAACCAGATCCTTTGCCTGCTCCTGCATATCAGTCGAAGCCGTTACCGTCTCGGCCTGAGTCACCAGACGCTCGGTTTCATTCAGCTGATTCAACGCCTTCATCTGCGAGTGCTTCTGGAAGATCTTTGCACGTTCAACCTGACGCGAAATGGCGGCTCCTGCCACATCCGGACGCGCCTGCAGATACCGTTCTGCCAAGGCCTTGCCATCAACGGCCTGACGGTTTTCAGGATCCAGCAGGCAAGCGGAGCGATACAGTTCCAACGCTTCGGCATACTGCTTGGACTCCATCATCCGGTCCGCTTTTTTGACCTGCTCCACAGCACGAGCCTTGCGCTCACCGGCTTCAATACTCAGGCGCAACAACTCCTGCTCGGCCAGATCCTGTGCGCTGGCAGCCGGAGCCGCATCTGCAGCACGGCAGTCACTAGACGATGCATACAGCATCACTCCAAAAGCGACCCCCGCAATCATGACTCCAAAACGGAACGACATGCGCATTACTCCTCGCTATGCAAATACTTCTTTCTTACAGACATCCGGTACGACATTGCTTCCCAAACGCACCGGCCGCCATTCTATTTCACCAAGAACCCATTACCGCAAACGGATCAGATCAAAATTCACCTCTCCCGGACAATTCGATCAGTCCAGTTCAATGATCTTCGCGCTAACCATAATCGCCTGATTCTTACCGCTACGCTGACGCATTTCCGAACGGAACAGACGCCCGATGCCCGGCAAGCTGCCGAAGGTCGGAACACCGGTCACGCGCTCAGAACGCGTATCGCGGATTTCGCCGCCGACAAGAATCGTACCACCATCCGGAACCGTCGCGTTACAGTCAATGATCACCGTATCAATCTGAGGTAGAACGATTGACAAATCTGTCGCTATCTGATATGTACGCGAGGTGGTATTCGAAGTAATCGTTACCGTCTGAAGCGCAGTATATGTTTCAATATTGTCGGTACCGGATACCAGCTTTTCAAGGCGCGGGTGAACGCGCACTGTCACATACTTTTTATCGAAACTGATGACCGGCCGGACTTCCCACGTCACACCCTGATTGTACTGCGAAATTTCCGGCTGCCACGAATCATCCTGCAGTGTCCAGCTGCCGACATAGTTTGTTGTTGTCCGTGCCACAACATAGGCCTGCTTGCCGTTAGCGACGATCAGCTTCGGGTTGTGCAATACCGTTCCCTGCACTTCCTCTGACAACAAGTTTGCCGTCACCCAACCTTGATACCCCTGAATGCTCCGGCCATAGGTATCTGAGGACACATCATCATTCGGTTCTTCCCCGCCGAGGGTTTCAAGCGAACGCTTGAACAGCGTCGTTGACATTCCATAAGCGGTTGTTCCAGTCCGGATATAGTCACTCGGAACCTCGTATCCCGGCGTCAGTGCAGCACCAATCACCATCGACTTATCCAACGCCTGCGACAAAAATCCATCCAACGCACCAGAAAGACTGATATTTTCAAAAAACTCATCATTCACTTCCAAGAACCGGCCTTCAACCATCACCTGCTGCTTGGCCGCCGCACGCATCTTATCCAGGAACTGGACGATCTGCGCATGGACAGTCGGCGTCTGCATCACCATCAGGTTGTCTTCCCAAATATCGATGCTCGCGCGTTCATTTTCCCAAGACTCCGGCGCAACCAGACGGGGAATACGCTCATTCAGCGGCTCGACATCGTCATCGTCGTCATCGTCGTCGTCATCGTCGTCATCATCTTCTTCATCGAGAGCCGTAAGCGTTCTTGGCGCATCGAAATTCTTCAGCGAGCGCGTCAGGTCCGCAACAGGATACAGTTCAAGCACAACATCCTGATCGCTACCGCTTCCGGAAGGCTTGACGTGAACGGCCTGCCGCTCGATCTTATACGTGAGTTTGTTCAGCTTCATGATCCAGTCAAGCATCTTGAGCAGGCTCATGCCGCGGACTTCCAGGTCAACCGGCATGTCGCGCTCAATCTCCGGCGACATCACAATATTGACACCACTGCGGGTCTGGATTTCGCGGAACACATCGGTAATCGGCATTTCACGAAATTCCACCGTAATTGCGATGCCTTCCAGACGGTTGCGGATATCCTGCTCGGCAGCACCCAACGGTTCAACAGAGGTTGAACGGCGAACACGCAGCTTGATTTTGTCCCAATCCGGCGGATAATTGATAATCCCGTCTGGTAGAATATATGCCTCGCCAATACTCTGGCGCCACTCTTCGGCCGTGCTGGTGTGATCCGCCTCGACACTCTTGGTTTCCTCGGAGTGGTAGCTTGCCCGGACAGCTTTGCGAAGCGACAGTGCATCCGAGTTCTGCGAGTCCATATTCAGAACCTGCTCAATCGTATCAAGCGCCATCTGATATTCTTTGCGTTCTTCATAATACCGGGCAGTAGTCAACAGCGTTTCGATCGACTCTTCATAGGTCTTGTTCGCACGCTGCTCTGCATCCTTCTTTTCATTCATAGCAATCTGCATATCCAGCTGATCGCGCTCATTGACCAAATTGACACGCCCGTCTTCAGCCTTTGCCAGCAGGGCATCGGTACGCGAGCGGAACATCTTCAGCGTTTCGGCCGGAAGCAATGAGGTGCCAAGCAGAGTATTCACTTCGCGCAAGCCGTCCAGACAGCGATCCAAGTCCGTCAACGACCGGGCAATCTGGTCACCCCGCGGCAACATCTTACGCTCATCCGTAGGCGATACCGCGCCCAGATAGAGTGTTTCAGCCTTCGCCAGATCACTTTCAATTCCGACCTGCATTTCGGAAAGCGCTGTTTCTTCACGAGCAAGGATTATATCCATGCGGTTGGCTTCTTCATCACCGGGCTTGCGAGCCAGCTGACGGGTGCGACGCAGCAACTCAAGCGCTTCCGGATAGTCCGGATTGATCTGGACGGCGCGCTCAAACTGTGCAATCGCTTCTGAATACAGCCGCTGAGCATACAGCGCCTGACCTTTTTCAAACGCAGACTTGGCTTCAACAAGCTGCGCCTGACGCTCAAGACGCTCTTTCTCAACAATATTTTTCACCAACTCCGAAGTCTTTGCATCGACTGCGGGGGTAACCGGTTCGGTTTTTTCTGCGACGACAGCCGGTTGCGCTTCAGCAGGCTCCGCCACAGCCTTCGTTTTTTCTTCTGCAACAGGTTCCGCATTTGCAGCCTCAGCGGATTTCTCTTCCGGCTTTACGTCTTTCGTGGGTTCGGATTCAGTAGCGTCTTCATTTTTCTTATCCGAATCAGCCGGTTTTGCTTCCGGCTTTTTCTCATCTGATGCAGAGAAGCCCCAGTCATCGTCATCCCCCATCTGGGTTTCATCAGCGATATCGGCTTTGGCAAGAAGCGTCTTGTCCGAACCAGGCAGAACGACCAGAACCGGATCTTCTTCAGCGCCAGCTTTCGAGACTGCAACCGTCGTTTCTGAGGTTACAGGCGCTGCGACCTCTTCAAGGGCGGGTGGAGCCGGAAACAGGGAAGCAAGTGCATTCAGCTGCGACTCATTTTCATTTGATTTCTCTGCAGCGGCTGGCTTCTCTTCCACGATCTGGGCAAACAGGGCATCATCAGCCGCCTGAGCAACTGTTGAGGGCTCCTGTGCTGCTTTCTTCACATCCGTTGTTTTCTCTGCCACAACCGCTGGGTTACGGCTCTTTGCAACCTGTACCGGCTCGATGACGGCCGATTCAATACTTGCAGCAGCCGGAACAACAACCGCTTTATTTTCATCAATCTTGGTTGAAGTCAGCTGGCGTTTCGACTCCTGTACAGGATCGGTCATGCCGGGAATTTCGTCAACCGCGCTAGCAATCACAACCGGCTCTGTCACAACCGGGGTTTCTTTTTTCACATTCCTTGAAGCAGTTGCTGTTTTACCGGAGTTTCCTTCCCCCAGTAAAAATTCGTCCGAAGTCTCGATCAAACCTGCCAGCGCCTCAACCTGTGCGTCATTTTCTGATTTCGATGAAACCTTGGACTCCGATGATGCAGACGATGCGCTGCCGGCCATCAACGACAAATCGCCGTTTGCCTCTGCCGTTTCATTTGCAGCCAAAGCCTGTTGCGGGCGTGACCAGATCTGGGAATCGGTACGTGCATCATCAGCAGCACCAGCAAGATCTGCTGACGCATCGTCTGAGGCATCTGCTCCGCCCAAAGACGCCGCCTCCATCAAACTAGGATGGACTACACCCGAATCGCCGTTTTCCCACGCCGACTTGGCCTGCTCCCGCGAACATCCGCCTAAAAAGACGCAGATGAGCGCGACAGTCGCAACCAGAAATCCGAAAATTCTGCGCACTGATATCTCCTCAGCTAACCGTGCTATCAATAACGGTTTATAACTCCAAATCCAAAACCGTCCCGATGTCACAGGGAACGGCTTTGAGTTCTTATCGACATTATGCAGCGTCTCTCTGCATATTAATTCCCAACACAATACGGTTTCTTTCGAACAAATGACATATAAATCTTAATCTTTCCAGTTAAAGTTGTTACGATGAAAGTTGAGGCAAATAAAACGGCCCTTCTTTCGAAGGGCCGACATACTCGTCACTTACAGAAACCGGGATCTCGGAAACAAACCGAATCCTTTGAAAATTATTTTTCCTTCGGATTTGTTTCATTTGCCTTCCGCTCAAGGATCTTTTCCTGTAACTCAGGTTCCCAGACATATTCAAACTCTGTTTTATAACCTTCCTTGCCTTCATACGGATCGCTTTCCTTGCGGATCACGCGTTTGTACTGCGCCGGACGACCTTCATCCGCCTTGATCTGGCGCAGAACCAGTGCGACACGATCCTGGGTCAGCGGCGTCAACGGCGTCCACTCTTCGGTATTGCTGTTATATTTGTAGCTCTTGCGGATCACCTTGTACGGGCGCATGTCCACAACGCCCCAACCGGTGCGGAAATCAACAGCCGGTTTGCGCAGCTCATCCAGCTCACCAATCTCAACCGGAACAAAACCGCTCGGAAGGTGCTTTTCATAGACATCGAACAGCATGTCGTCTCGGTTCAGAACCGGTTGCGGCCAGATCACTTTTTTCTTATCGTCATAACGCAGCCAGTAGTGCCACTTAATATCCGGACGTGGCTTGTCTTTCAGGCTGACCGCAAAGCTGCGCTCCTGAATATCGCCCTTGTCATCGGCAATCGCCACCCGCACAGTGCAAAGCGGATCAGGCATCAAGCTTGCATTCTGCAGGCTGATCTGCCGTGTCAGCGGCGTCACCACAACCCCACTGTAGACGAAATCGGTATAGACCGGCTTGTGCATGTCAAACCCGAGCTGGGTCAGCGTTCCGTCCGCCCCGCGAAGCCCGAGGACATAGTTCAGTTCCGGATCACGTTCAACGCGCTTCATCTCCGGATAGAGCCACTGACCAAACGGGCCGACAAACTGCGTTGCGCCTTCCTTCTTCATGATCTCACCGAACTTGCGCTCAGGAAGACCCAGATAGGCCGGCCCCATGCCCAGAACTTCGGCACGAAGCGCCCAGCCCGGATGCGCTTCCAGCACTTCTTTCGGAGGAAGCTCAGCCTTGAAGCGGAGAACCACGCGATACCGGTAGACTTTGTTTTCCGTCACATTGTTGTCGACAAACACGTACTGGCGACGGCGATAGGTCCGAAGAAGCGCACCGCCTTCGCTTTCAGCATTTTCAACAGACTCGTCCGACCCGCTGCGGACATTGGTCGACTTCATCATTTCTTCCCAGACGGATTTTTCTTCATTTTCTTTCGGCGCGCTGGCAGCATCTTTCGCGTCGACGTCTTTTTTGTCAGCCTCTTTCTCATCCTGACCAGGAATTTTCCCGGTTTCTAGAATCTTGGCCAGATCGTCGCCCGAGGACAACTCTTCAGACAAAGCAACCATCCCGTTGGGCGAGATGATTTCCCAACCGCCCTTGACCAGCAGAGTCGGATCGCACAGCGTCTTGACATCTTCCAGCGCCTGTTCCTGCGCTTCTTTAATTGATTCACGATAAGCGGTGCCGTCATCCTCCTCCGCACGGACCGGACTTTCTTCTTTGTTTCCAAACAGGTCGTTCAGGCCGGAGAAATCGACTCCACCGGCTGCGGCAGGCGTTTTTCCTTTTGCGGAGTACGATGTAGGCTTTACCGTTTTCTTTTTCTTGTGTGGAATCGGCTCACCCGTAACCGGGTCAAAGTCCATCCCCATCGGGTCATCCATCATCGGTTGTTCCGGCATTGTCGGAACAGAAACGTTGTCTTCCGGCATGGAGCTTTGGACATTCTTCAGCCCGCCACGCGGCCAAGTCTGATGCTCGACGCGGACTTCGGTCTTCAGATCCTCGCGCGCTTCACCGATCTCTTTGCGGAACAGCAGAACCTGAACGTTCGCCGGATCAACATGGTTGACCGCACCCGAATCGCTGCAGAGAATCACCGTGCGCTTACCGCCGGCAACAACCGTCAACCCGACCGGAGCACCACCGCGGCTGATGTATTCGTTATCGACGTCCTCGACCCGTTCCGGCAGCTTGACCTTGATCAGCTTGGTCAAAAGCAGCGGCATCGGCGGCTGGACATAGCAGAACCAGTTCAGGCTGACGTCATCGGTATAGTCCTTATCCAGATCGTCGGTCTTGACCGGACGCTTCCACTGCAGCCACGCCTCATCGACCATCTGGCTCACCCGCTGGACGCCATCGCCGTTCTGCGACTTGTTCGGATCGTTCACATGATCACGCAAGCGGGTTTCGGCCTGCTTGATCGCATCGCGGTCAATCGCCTGCTCTGTCCCATCCGGCAATGACAGCACTCGTTTGTCAGAAAAGAGGTTACCCGAAATCGACCACAACGCCATTATCGCGACGATGGCCAGCCCCGCCTTTTCCCCGTGGGGAATCAGGAAATCCTTGATCCGGTTCATTCACATTCCTCCCGCAGGCACTGCTCAGCGTGCTTTTCTGCGCTCTTGCTCAGTTTTCAGTTAGAATCCCATCCCAGTTGCAGCGATCTGCGCCTTCTGGTTTTTGGTATCTGCATAACGGAAACGATATACCCGGTAGACCAAATTTGCCTGAACCGGTGATTCATGTTCAAACCCTGAAATGGTAAACAACGGGATCGACGGACGGCTGCGATAGCCGTGTTTACCGGGCGTCCCCACAATCGTTGGGTTCTGCAACTGGTAGTTACCCATCGTCTGCTGATCATCAAAACTCGTCACCGACATGGAGATCGGCACGTAAAAGATATCCTCACTCTGCAGAACCTTGCGCATGAACTGCTCGACAACCTTCGCGTGCGCAACGAACGTGATCCGCACCGTGAACGTATCGTGATACCGTGTTTCTTCACCGGGAATCCCGGCAGCACCAGCAGCGGGCTCAGCCTTTTTACCGGCCTCGCCGGCTTCACCTGCAGCGGTTGACAGAGCCGCGAGTTCACTGTTACCCAGTTCCGGATCACTGACTTCCAGAATCTCGATATTCTCAATGCAACGCCACGCTTTGCAGTCATACGGCGCCATCTTGGTCAGCGCTTTTTTCGACGCGGCGAGGTCGTCATCACCACCCTCGCGACGTTCTTCCATCGGAACCTGACGGGGCATTTCAACAACAAGCCCGGAAACCACGCGCTCAAGAATATCACGCGTGATCAGGAAGCTGCGCCATACCTGCCAGATCTTGCCCGGGTTCTTATACGAGAACTGCTCGTCCTCACTGACCGGGATCAGATCCGCAGGCGAAAAGATTTGCGCATATGCACGCGTCATCTTTTCGGCTTCGGTTTTTGCCTGCGGACGGGCGTCTTCACGATTTTTCATCAGCGGGTCGCGCGCATAAAAACCGTCGGCCAGCATCTCTTCCCAATGCGGTTGCATCATCGCCGCCATCTTTTTCTCGACGTCGGCAAAAAGGGCCAGATACTGGTCATTGATAAACTGCGCGAAGATTTCCTGCCGAACCGTTTCATTGTTTTCCGGATTCAGGACCTCGCCTTCGGCGTTGATAAAGCTGTTGAGCCCGCAGGTATATTTCAGCCAGCGGCGCGACACCTCGCGTCCTTCATCCTGAATCAGCTTCAGCTTTTCATCGCTGGTGTCCAGATCGCCCTGAGTCGGGATCTTTGAACTGGCCATCCGCGCAAACTGTGTAAAGCGGTCGAGTTGGTCAACCACCTCCTTGTGCGCAGTAGCAGCCTCCGCGCGCCGACCGCCGACGATCAGAAACTGCACGACCACCAGCACCAGAACAATCGCAGCCAGAATGAACCAGGCCAGATATTTCTTCACGATTTCCATATGCGCCCATTCTCCATTTTGCGGACCGGATTCACATCCACTCACGCACCAGTCGTTCTTTTCATTCAGACTCAGTTTGTCGTAGCTGCAGCATCCGCCTTTGCCACTGCCAGCCCCGTCCCCTCAGGATGAAACTCTTTGGGGAAATAATAAAACCGTGCGCTGAACTCGATGATCTTCTCATTCTGGAATGTCTCGTATTTGAGACCTTCTTCTTCCTCATCATCATTCGCTGACGAATCAGAGGCCACATCCCCCGCCACGGCGATCGAGGTCGTGCTGTCTACCTTCGGAACCGTAATGACCGGAAGCATGATGGTATTGGTCACATCGACACTGCGCATATCGAAGTTCGCCGAAATTGATTCGGGCTCGACTTCCGCCAGCAATTTGAGCTTATCCTTGATCTTGAGGACTTCTCGCTTTTCGTCGGTTACGACAAAACCTTCCAGAATGACTTCAACCGCATCGACGGTCTTTCCGTCGTCGGGATTTGCTTTCGGCATATTTTCGTTGTTCATCCCAGGCATTCCGGGATTGAACCCTTCCGGCAACGCCGGATTGAAACCACCGGGATTGGGATTGAATCCTCCCGGGTTAAACCCGCCGGGGTTAAAGCCTCCACCAGCCGGTTTTTTCTTTTTCGTCGGCCCCTTATTTTCATCGATTTTCGTCGGACGGTACACGCATTCCCAGCTTTCGGCACCGGTTGCCGGGTCGGTCGCCTTGCGCAATTTCACCACCGCGTAATCTTCCTGCCGCAGGAATGTACGACCCATGCGGTCGGCCTTGATCTTGATCCGGCGGCGGATCTGGGCTTTCAACTGCTCAAGCTGCTTGGGCTCGGTCAGCTCATCCTTGTGTTCTGCCTCAAAGCTGCGGAACAACTCGTCCGATTCTTTATTAATGACATCTTCACGGATCTGAACCAGATTCTGGTCAGCCTTGTCGATCAATTCGCGAACAACGGCGCGGACAGAACCGCTGGCGTCCAGAAGCCACGCACGGGTCGGCGCAACGCTTGCCAGCGCCTTGTTGCGTTCTTCTTCCGGCTTGAAATCCTCCATGCGCTTGTCGTATTCACGCTTGCTGGTTTCCGCTTCGCTCTGAACTTTCTGAACGCTCTGTACAAGGTCTTCGTACTGGGGCGCACGGCTTACTGACGACAGGAAGTTCAGCGCCACCGCCAACGCGATCAGGACAACCGCAACCGCCGCGTACTTCAGCTTGGCCTTGACCAGCTTCTGCATCCGGCGCTCGTGCGGCAACAACGTCATCGAAATTTCGGCAAGCCCCACCGCCTGCAGGGCACAGCCGATGGCCGTACCCAAAACCTGACGGTTGAGATGAAGCTCGTCTTCATCCACCATCGGGGTGACTGCAAGTTCTTCCGGAACTTCCAGAAGACGCGTCGGCAGCGACAGGTTGTCGGCCACGCGCTGGTTCATCCCCGGAAGCAGGAACGTATTACCGGCACAAACCACCTCGGAGATTTCCACGCCGCGGTTCTGACTCTTGTAATACCCGAGTGAGCGCTGCGCTTCGCCGCAGAGATTGTTGATAATCGGTTCCAGAACCTTGAAGATCCGCTCGCCCTGCTTGCCTTCATCGACCGAGCGCTTCAGCTTTTCCGCCTCTTCATACGGAATGCTGAACTTGCTCATCAGCGCACGGGAGAAATCGGTTCCCGACACCCCGATCGAACGCAGCCAGAACGCGCCGTCATTGACCACAATAAAATCTGTTCCGCGTGCGCCGGAGTCAAGAATGAGCGCCGCGCTTTCAGGTGGGGTGTCATATAGAATATAGTTGGTCAGCGCAATCGGACCGACCTGCAGGGCTTCGATATTCAGTCCCGCGCGGTCAGAGATCGCCAGGAAGTTATCGACGATGTCGCGGCGGCAACAGACAACCGCAATCCCCAGATCACCGGCGTCCTCGTCTTCACGCATCCGGTGGAAGTCCCAGACGACTTCGTCGAGCGGATACGGAATCTGCTGCTTGGCTTCAAACGAAACATACTCGCGAAGCCGCGCACCGCGCGCAGGTGGAATCGAGAAATCGCGGAAAAGCGTGGTGTACCCCGGCAAACTCGCAATGACAGGAGTTTTGCCGACGTTCTTTTCCTCGATAAAAATCTCGAGTGCTTCTTCAACCTTGTCCTCATACGCAGGATCATCGATGAGGGTATTGAGGGGGTGAAAGAAGTGATCGGTAATAGTGACCGTAGAGCCTTTACGCTCCAAAAGAACAGCGTGAATCGCTGTTTGCCCGATATCCAGACCCCATGCCTCGCGTACCGGCATTGTCTCCCCTTCTGCAACAAGTCGCCAACAAAAGCACTACAAAAAGAATATAAACGCGACTAACTGTATATATTTGACCGGATAAAGTCAAATCCTTAATCACAACTTCTTTCGGGTTGTATAGTTCCAAAATCCGGATAAAGCGACTATTTTTTGTTTTGACTGGGACTTGTATGCGGATTATGATGCGTATATTCATCAATTGAAGGAGCTTTTTTGATGAGCGACTATGAAATTCGCAGCGGGATTATGTCTGTAAAGAAAAATCTTCGGCAGGACTTCGACCTGTCATTCGATCAGGCATGCAGCGACCTGTTGCAAGCACCGGAAAAGGATCTGGTGATTAACCTTGCCGGAATCACGTACCTCTCAAGCACCTACATCGGCATGGTGGCGGCGACCTACTTTCAGGCGCAGTCCATGGGAAAATCACTCACCATTCAAAGCACGCCAGAAGTATTACAAATCCTTCGCTCTGCAGGATTTGAAGGATTCATCGCCCTGAAAAAAGCTGACTGAATCCCGACAGAGACGCCAGATTTTTCTGCAAATTCACGAGAATCAACCCGCCCGTTTTTTCGAACAGAAAGACGGGCATTTTTATTTTCGTTGGCCTGAAAAAGCGAGGGCACAGACTCAGTTTCCGCCGCCGTGATGGCTTTTGTCCAGAATCCGGGTCAGCCAATACCAGGTCATCGAGCCGATCCCGATCATCGCAAACACCAGACAAACATAGGCCAGCCACCGGTTAACGCCCACGCTCAGGGCGCTGAATTCCGACATGCCGCCAATGCCGGCAATCAGGTTCAGCGGCAAAAAAACGACATTGATAATCGTCAGATTTTTCAGCAGCGTATTCATATTATTATTCACAATCGAGCCGCGCGCGTCCATCAGGCCGGACAAAACAGTGTTGTAAATTTTCGCCTGTTTGCAGGCCTGCTGGGTCTCGATCATCACGTCGTCAAGCAGTTCGATGTCCTCGGCGGTAAAGCCGATCCGTTCTGCAGCCGGACGGATTTTCTGCAGCACGCCGGAGTTTGCCTC